>NZ_JBBAXE010000041.1:0-501 GCF_059800965.1 Acinetobacter sp. LT1 | reverse complement strand
ATTGATACCACCGCACCAAATGCACCTGTACTTGATCCAATCAATGCAACTGACCCAGTGAGCGGTACAGCAGAACCTGGTTCTACAGTGACTGTGACATATCCTGATGGCACCACTGCAACAGTCGTGGCAGGCACAGACGGAACATGGTCAGTACCAAACCCGGGCAATCTGGTAGATGGCGATACGGTTACAGCAACAGCGACTGACCCTGCAGGCAATACTTCATTGCCAGGTACAGGCACAGTCTCTGCCGACATCACACCGCCGGTGGTTGCACTTGATGATGTGTTGACGAATGACAGCACACCAGCACTCACTGGTACAGTGAACGATCCGACAGCCACTGTGGTTGTAAATGTGGATGGTATTGACTATCCGGCAGTGAATAATGGTGACGGCACCTGGACGCTTGCAGACAATACACTTCCTGCATTAACTGATGGTCCACACACCATTACCGTGACTGCAACAGATGCAGCAGGCAATGCAGGTACAGAT
>NZ_JBBAXE010000040.1:0-509 GCF_059800965.1 Acinetobacter sp. LT1 | reverse complement strand
AGAGGTGGATCAGGAAATTTGAACAACACTTATAAGTGATATTTTGCTCCCCAAATGATGTTATAAACATCAATATATGGAGTATTTTATGGCACGTAGACCAAGAAGAAATCATTCAAATGATTTTAAAGCTAAGGTAGCACTTGCTGCGATTAAAGCAGAAAAAACACTTGCTGAATTGAGTGCTGAATTTGATGTTCATCAAAACCAAATTATCGACTGGAAAAATCAACTGATTTCAGCTTCCTCGCAAGCTTTCGATCAATCAAAAGCTCCAACAGAACCACCCATCGATCTAAAAAAACTACATGCAAAAATCGGTGAGCAGGCATTAGAAATTGATTTTTTAGAAGGTGTGTTGAAGAAACTGGGCCGCTTCAACCACAAAAGTTAATCGATGACTCACTTCAGATTTCAGTATCTAAGCAAGCTCAGCTGCTGAAAGTCTCCCGTGGTTGTTATTACTATCGCCCAAAACCTGTGAGTGCATCAGATCTGAAGCTGATGCG
>NZ_JBBAXE010000039.1:0-586 GCF_059800965.1 Acinetobacter sp. LT1 | reverse complement strand
TCCTGAACTATACAGGTTGAGATCTTTACCCGCATAGATCGTCCCACCTTGAAGATCAATCAGGTTTTGAATATTAGCCGAATTTGCTTGTAGGTTGATTGAACCTAATGATGCCTGTATATGGTTCTCTGTAAGTGATAACTTACCATTACTTAAAACATTTAAATCTTTGGCAGCAATCAGTTTTGCGCCTTTGGCTGCGACCAAGTCTTTTTGTACTTGTATGGTTGCTGTACCACGGTTACTTTTGAGTTCCGATCCAGCGGCAAGATTGATATTTGCTGCATCAATATAGACATCCCCTCCTTGTGAATCATCCATAATGCGGGTATCTGCTGCCAGATTGATATTACCTTTGGCATTAACAATTAAAGGTGACGAAGCTAAGCTGCCGTTATTAATAATAATTTCTTTAGCATTTACATTCAGGTTATTGCCTGAATCGATATTTAAGGCACTATTACTGTTAATACTGCCTGATGAGTTGATATCGGCAGCTGCACCCGTACCCGTTGTTTGTATGTTCACTAAACCTTGGGTTTTACTGGTCGAACTGATTGTGCCACTGTGTTCAATTTTTCCGGCA
>NZ_JBBAXE010000038.1:0-629 GCF_059800965.1 Acinetobacter sp. LT1 | reverse complement strand
AACAAGTGTGACCTTGTTGATGATGAAGAATTACTTGAATTAGTAGAAATGGAAGTTCGTGAACTTCTTTCTACTTATGACTTCCCTGGTGATGACACTCCAGTTATCCGTGGTTCTGCGCTTAAAGCGTTGGAAGGCGATGCTGGTCAATATGGTGAGTCTTCAGTTCTTGCTCTTGTTGAAGCGCTTGACTCTTACATCCCAGAACCAGAACGTGCTATCGACAAAGCATTCTTAATGCCAATCGAAGACGTATTCTCAATTTCTGGTCGTGGTACTGTAGTAACAGGCCGTGTAGAAGCTGGTATCGTTAAAGTTGGTGAAGAAGTAGAGATCGTTGGTATTAAAGATACAGTTAAAACAACTGTAACTGGCGTAGAAATGTTCCGTAAACTTCTTGACGAAGGCCGTGCAGGTGAGAACTGTGGTATCTTACTTCGTGGTACTAAGCGTGAAGACGTACAACGTGGTCAAGTACTTGCTAAACCAGGTACAATCAAGCCGCACACTAAATTCGACGCAGAAGTATACGTACTTTCTAAAGAAGAAGGTGGTCGTCACACTCCATTCTTAAATGGTTACCGTCCACAGTTCTACTTCCGTACAACTGACGTAACTGGTGCAATCCA
>NZ_JBBAXE010000037.1:0-956 GCF_059800965.1 Acinetobacter sp. LT1 | reverse complement strand
TCTTTGATCTTGGCGCTTTTACAGGTCTCTGGCTATGCACCTAAAGTGTCGGATGAAGTACTTAACCAGATTAAAGGTTTAAATCTCAAAACCAACTTTGATGTATTCGTATCGCTTAGCTGTCATAACTGTCCGGACGTGGTACAGGCGCTTAACCTGATTGCCATTTATAACCCGAACACCACAGCAACCATGATTGACGGTTCATTCTTCCAAGACGAAGTTGAGCAACGCAAAATCATGGCTGTACCGATGGTATTCCAAGACAACGAGCACATTGGTCAAGGTCGTATGACCCTTGAAGAGATTGTGGCAAAACTTGATACCAACTCAGCTGAAAAAGATGCGGCAGCACTCAATGCTAAAGATGCTTTTGATGTATTGGTGATTGGTGGCGGTCCTGCGGGTGCAACGGCTGCGATCTATGCTGCACGTAAAGGCATTAACACTGGTATCGTGGCTGAACGCTTCGGTGGTCAAGTGATGGACACCATGGACATTGAAAACTTCACTTCTGTGCAAAAGACGCAAGGTCCTAAGTTTGCTGCCGAGATGGAAGCCCATGTTCGTGAATATGATGTCGATATCATGAACCTGCAACGTGTCAGCAAAATCACGGGTGCCAACCAGACTGCAAATGGCTTGGTTGCGGTTGAACTTGAAAACGGTGCAAAACTTGAATCGAAAACTGTAATCCTTTCTACAGGTGCACGTTGGAGAGAAATGAATGTACCGGGTGAGCAAGAATACCGTACCCGTGGTGTTGCCTACTGCCCACACTGTGATGGTCCGTTGTTCAAAGGTAAACGTGTTGCTGTGATTGGTGGTGGTAACTCAGGTGTTGAGGCAGCAATTGACCTTGCAGGGATTGTTGAGCATGTAACTCTGGTTGAGTTTGACACCAAGCTTCGTGCTGACCAAGTGTTGCAAAACAAATTGCATAGCTTGCCAAACAC
>NZ_JBBAXE010000036.1:0-1129 GCF_059800965.1 Acinetobacter sp. LT1 | reverse complement strand
GATGAGTTTTACTATGACCAGCTACCACAACAAAATAAGGTAGCTTAACTAGAGCAGAGTATCACTTATAAATAAGCTTTTAGTTGTTCAAACATGTGGGACCACCTCTAATATTCACAATCAAGCTTTTCAACTTCATAATTGCCATTTTTATCTGGAAAATAAGCTTTCACTAGATCTTTACAAAGCCTTTTAATTTTATCTTCTTCCGATTCTCGGAACAAACCTTCATCGTGTAAGGTATATATTGCCTTCCTCAAATCTTCTTCATTAGATGCCATGAGGATAGATTTATGGGAACCCAAAAATGGAGTCGAGCGGATTTTTTCAAATATAAATTTTTCTAGTGCATTCACTATCAGTATTTGTTCTTGTAGCTGAGAACTTGGCATGAGTACTCCTTAGTTACGCCCTTAACGTCTGTACAGACTTAGCCCTTTTTATGTACGGACTTAATAATTAATACATTTTTTATCAGCATCTTACAAGATAATTCAGGGAATATTAGATTTGTGAAAAATGAATTTAATTAGATGAGTCCGATGAACTCGGTACCTTTATCTTTAGAATAACGGGTTTTAACAGCATACGAACGTTGGCCGCACGGCTGAGTTATTACCATGCGGCATTGAATGGCTTGCTGTCATGCCTACCGCTGCAATTGACTCTTCGAGAAAGTCTACGACGCAAAGCTATCGAACACCTGTGTATTACGTGGATTTAACTTTACGTGATGCCATTAATCTTCAATAAGCCATTCAAATGGCACGGCAAGGCTATGACAATGCACATTTTGAAACTGACATTGAGGAGGGTATGGATGTGGTGGAGGAGTTTTATGCAAATGAAAATTCAGAAACTGACCAAGTACAGGCTGAACTGAAAGCTAAGTCCAAGGTGAAGCTTCATCAGGCTGAGAACTTTGTACAGGGTATTTAAAAAGGCTTGCAGAGAAGTGTGAGTGCGGTGAATTAGAGGCTTGTAAATATACTGTCTGAGATGGTTTTTATGGTTGATATGAATAGCCACCAAAATTCTAGACACACCTAACCATCTTTTGATGGGCCTTTTCATAATCTAATGGAGAACGCTGACCATTGGAACCATGTCTGCGTTTTGAATTATAGAA
>NZ_JBBAXE010000035.1:0-1136 GCF_059800965.1 Acinetobacter sp. LT1 | reverse complement strand
GTCATTCGGTACTAAAATTTTAGGTGCATATTGTCCACGCCAGTTAAGGCGATATTGAGCTGGTTTTTCGAGCAAAAGAAATGGTGTGGTATAACGCAGATCTGCACTCCAAAGTGGAGCACGTGAGTAACCTTCAACAGGAAGATGGTTTCCATAAACATCCGTAATGTTTTCTTCTGGTGCAGTTCGGGCACCTACTCCCATCCCACGACGGTAATCGATGCTGCCGTCTAATACTGCATTTCCTAAATATTGACGGTGCTGAAACCCTAAATTCCAGCCTGAGGTTCTTCGGTGTAAGACATTAATTTCAATATCATCAATAAAACTTTGGCTTTCCTTATGATAAAGCTTTCCATAGACACTGGTTTTATGTTGTCCACTACGGCTAATGACACGAGATAAATTTAGGTTGGCTTGCTGACTGTTGCCATGGTAAAGCAGTGGACCATTCCCCCCTAAGACTGTTTGCTTATATTGATAGTCATTATAACTAAGACCTAAATCATAATAACCAACGGGTAACTGATAACTAATGAAATAACTTCGGTTTAAGTCTTCATTAAAGTCATCTAAAGAGTGACTCACGTTTAACGATAAAATATCATTTAAATGAAATGGATTATTGACGCCTATCCCGATATTTCCCATATAGGTACCAGTGTCCTGATTACCCGAGTCATCTACACTTAAATTGAAATTAAATTTTTGTAGTGGTTGAAGTTTGAGTATTAAATCGCTATAGCCCGTTAATTCTTTATCTTGAGCACTTGCGGGAGTAATTTGCATATCTACCGCATAGACACGTTTTAGATTTTCTAGCCCCTGATCGAGTTTTTTTAGATTTACAATGTCGCCCGCTTTAAATGGCAACCCTGTCTTAAGCTGTAATGAGGAAATTTTACCTTCCTGAATTATGATTTTATTCAAGCGACCAATTTGCACACTCAGGTTTAAATTACCTTGATTTAAGTCTTGTGGACTCACGACAATTTGACTGGTAATAAAACCCTTTTTTAAAAGTTCATTTTGGGCATAGTTCACGATGTTATGTAAACTTTGGGTTCCAATACATTTACCCAAAACATTCTGTGGGTGTTTTTTTATAGCTTTAACCACAAAGTTAAATTGCTGTA
>NZ_JBBAXE010000034.1:0-1230 GCF_059800965.1 Acinetobacter sp. LT1 | reverse complement strand
TGAATAGCCACCAAAATTCTAGACACACCTAACCATCTTTTGATGGGCCTTTTCATAATCTAATGGAGAACGCTGACCATTGGAACCATGTCTGCGTTTTGAATTATAGAACATCTCAATATATTCAAAGAGATCGGATCTTGCTTCAGTTCTAGTTGCATAGATTTTCTTTTTAATTCGTTCCCGCTTTAATAGCTGGAAGAAGCTTTCTGCAACAGCATTGTCATGGCAATTGCCTCTACGACTCATACTACTTTCAAGATTATGATGCTTGAGAAATGTCTGCCATTCATGACTGGTGTATTGGCTGCCTTGGTCAGAATGGATTAGGACTTTGTTCTTTGGGTTTCTTCGCCACAAAGCCATCAATAATGCATCTAAAACCAGGTCTGTCGTGATTCTGGATTTCATCGACCAGCCAACAACAAGACGCGAAAATAGGTCAATCACAACTGCGAGATATAGCCACCCTTCATGAGTACGGATATAGGTAATATCAGTGACCCATAATTGGTTCGGCTGCGTTGGATTAAATTGGCGGTCTAAAGTGTTTGCAGCAACAACAGCTGGAGTACCAGTATGAGCTCTAGGTTTACGATAGCCTCGCTGTGATTTGAGACCATTCATCTTCATGAGCCGATGTACTCGATTGATCCCGCAACTTTCGCCAACATCTTTCAAATCACAGTGAATCTTGCGATAGCCATAGACTCCGCCAGATTCCAGCCAGAACTGTTTAATTAATCCTGAAAGCTGTTGCCGTTTCTTGGCAGTTTTACTGGTAGGTTGCTTTAGCCAGGCGTAATAACCACTGTGATGAACATCCAGAGTTGAACATAAACGACGAACAGGCCATATGTGCTGATTGTCCTGAATAAAGGCGTACCTCATTTGGACTGGCTTGCGAAGTACACCGCGGCCTTTTTTAATATGTCCCTTTCTTCAGTAACCCGTTGCAGCTCTTTTTTTAACTTTGCTAATTCTGTACTTGGATTATTAGATTCTGTGATCTTGGGCTGCTGTGGATCATAACGTTTAATCCAAGCATACAGACTATGTGTGGTGGTTCCTAAACGTACAGCAACTTCAGCCACACTATGGCCTTTCTCAGTGACTTGCTTTACTGCTTCAATTTTGAATTCTTCAGGGTATCGTTTACTGCTCATAAGCACCTCGTTAATTAGCCATTTTATCTAACTAAAAGGTGTCTACAAAATCGGTGGCTATTCA
>NZ_JBBAXE010000033.1:0-1233 GCF_059800965.1 Acinetobacter sp. LT1 | reverse complement strand
CCTGATGAGTTGATATCGGCAGCTGCACCCGTACCCGTTGTTTGTATGTTCACTAAACCTTGGGTTTTACTGGTCGAACTGATTGTGCCACTGTGTTCAATTTTTCCGGCACTGGTAATCACCAGATTGTTAACTGCCTGAACAGTCCCTGCGTTAGTCACGCCTAAGCCTTTTTCAGTTCCCATCAAATAGATATTATTGGCATACATCCCACCTAGCGCTTTAACATCTACCGCCAATGTCGGTGCAGTTCCAGTACCTGTTTTAGGTGTAACATCCTGTAAATCTGCACTGACATTATTTGCTCCAGCAATCACCTGAATATCATTTTTAGCACGTAGCTCAGCACTAAGCTCTAATGCACGCGCATAGAGATCCACATAATTTGCATCGTTATTATTTCCACCCAAACCAAATTTAGAATTGGGGTTCGCTGAGACCGTAATTTTCCCTTGGTCAACCGTAAACTGTTTGATGCTGCCATCAGCATTTAACTGGGGTTTACCTGTGGTAAAAATTGCCTTGTTGGCATTAATAAAACCACCACCTTTAATATTAATACCAGACGGGTTGGCAATAATGACATCAGCCATTTGCCCTGCAACTTCCAAGTTCCCTTCAAAACGTGAAGCGGCTGATGAATTTACTTCATTTAAAATAACTCGCGCTTCGCCTGTGGCTAAAAACGGGTTGGCTGCAACGTTTCCTACTGTTTTTGTCGTAGCACCCTGACGGCTGTTATTCAGGACTGCACCTTCTGCCAATACATCAAACTGTTTATAAATATTATGGGATATCCCATTTTTCGGAGTTTGAATATTAACGACAGGAACGACTGTACCTGCCGAGTTCTTTCCAGCACCAATGACTGCTCTATTCGCAGCATTTGCAGCACTATCCGCTACAATACCCGCATAAACAGGTGCTAAAGGCATCCACAAGCTAATACTGGCAACAAGTGCTTTCACTTGCCAGAGTTGATGAAATGCCTGAGATTCAGTGTTATCAATATTGGTCTGGGTACTTGCTTCACTTTGACCCGATGTCTTGGTCTGGCTTCGTACATTTTCAGCCACGGCCACAAACATTTGACGTGCTTTGCTATAAATAATGCGATAACTATTCTTGTTCATGAATAAAGTCTTTTCTAAAGTAAATTAATAAGAAAGGTTGATACTAAAACCGGTAACCCAGTCTTTTTTTATGCTGTCAGGTGCAATTAGTCCCCGACCT
>NZ_JBBAXE010000032.1:0-1246 GCF_059800965.1 Acinetobacter sp. LT1 | reverse complement strand
TGCAGGTACAGATACAGCAGTGGTAACAATTGATACCACCGCACCAAATGCACCTGTACTTGATCCAATCAATGCAACTGACCCAGTGAGCGGTACAGCAGAACCTGGTTCAACAGTGACTGTCAGCTTCCCTGACGGTACCACTGCAACAGTGGTAGCAGGCACAGATGGCAGCTGGTCAGTACCAAACCCAGGTAACCTGGTGGATGGCGATACCGTGACTGCAACAGCCACTGACCCGGCAGGCAATATCTCATTGCCAGGTACAGGCACAGTCTCTGCAGACATCACACCGCCGGTGGTTGTACTTGATGATGTGTTGACGAACGACAGCACACCAGCACTCACTGGTACAGTGAACGATCCGACAGCAACAGTGGTTGTGAACGTGGATGGTGTTGACTATCCGGCAGTGAACAATGGTGACGGCACCTGGACGCTTGCAGACAATACACTTCCTGCGTTAACTGATGGTCCACACACCATTACCGTGACTGCAACAGATGCAGCAGGCAATGCAGGTACAGATACAGCAGTGGTGACGATTGATACTAGTGTTCCAGTTGTATCTTTAGATGACTTAACTACTAATGACACAACTCCTGCTTTAACAGGGGTAATTAATGACCCAACAGCCACTGTGGTTGTGAATGTGGATGGCGTTGATTATCCGGCAGTGAATAACGGTGATGGTACTTGGACGCTTGCAGACAATACTTTGCCTGCATTAATAGATGGTCCTCATATTGTAACTGTAACTGCAACTGATCCAGCTGGAAATACTGCTACAGATACAGCTACGCTTACTATTGATACAGTACCTGCAGACCTGATCGGTGCGATCACGATTCCTGAAGACTTAAATGGCGACGGTATCTTGAATGCAGACGAGCTAGGCACAGACGGTACCTTCAATGCACAAGTGGCGTTGGGACCAGATGCAATCGATGGCACAGTAGTGAATATCAACGGTACTAACTACACCGTGACAGCAGCTGACCTTGCAAACGGCTTCATCACCGCAGCGATTCCTGTAACAGGCGAAGGCCCTGTGACCATCCATGCAGAAGCAGTGGATGCACAAGGTAACCTTGATGTTGCAGATGCAGATATCACCGTGACTGTAGATACCTTACCTGCAGACCTGATCGGTGCGATCACGATTCCTGAAGACTTAAATGGCGACGGTATCTTGAATGCAGACGAGCTAGGCACAGACGGTACCTTCAATGCACAAGTGGCGTTG
>NZ_JBBAXE010000031.1:0-2660 GCF_059800965.1 Acinetobacter sp. LT1 | reverse complement strand
CTTCTTGGTCTACGTGCCATAAAATACTCCATATATTGATGTTTATAACATCATTTGGGGAGCAAAATATCACTTATAAGTGTTGTTCAAATTTCCTGATCCACCTCTAAAATATAAGCTTGGCAAAACAAATATTGAGCTCTTAAACTATCGGATATTGATATGATCATCATGACCTATATATTTACTCAATATAATCATCAAATAGTGCAATCAAGTTAACCTAATATAAAAGCTTATTTTCAATAAAAAACACATCATAATACCCCCTTGCCTTTTAACCACAAAAATATTGAAGTTATTATTTAGAAGCAATTAATAGAAAAATAAACAAATCTTTTTTAAACAAGCTACTAATAAAAATATCTCCATCGAAAATAAAGTATAAAAATTCAAAAACCATTTAATAAAGTATCAATAGAGTTAAAATACATATAGCTTACTTTTAATTTTAAAGAGGAATACAAGAAATAATTTCTTGTATTCCTGTTATAAGATTGGGAGAACCAAGTTGATAATTTCACCCATTTCTTTGGATCTATTAATTTAAGTTTCGACTTTACTTATTTGAGCTTAGCCATTTGGTCGAGTCACAATCGGGAAAATTGAATCTGGACGTTTAAACATTGCAAAGAATTTTCCAATTTTCAGTGGATTACCTTTGACTTTACTGTCTTTAGAAAGCAGGACTTTTACCCCTTCTATTTGACCTGTAATCATTTTTAGATATAAGGGCTTGGTTAAGGTTAATGTAGGGCAATCCAATGCCAAATCTTTACTTTCATCATAACGCTTAAACTGCATGACTGAGTTTTCAACCCATAATGAAAAATGCTCTTTGGTATCCGACAAAACCAGATTGATACACTGGTTTTCATTTTTTAAATTTTCCACATCTAAATTTGTCGCCATAGCTTCAAGAAATCTTTCAGTTGGTGTATGAATCAATAAATCACTCGGATCAGAAGTATTTTGTAGGGGTACATTATTTTGTAGCTCTTGAGCGCCCACCAAAAAGAAATTACGCCAAGTTGAAGCCTCAGCAGCATAGCCCAATTGACGATAAGTATTCGCCAATAAGTCTTTTGCTTGTTGGTTTTGAGGGTTATTCAACACAATATGTTTTAAAATCTCGGCAGCCCATCTATAGTCAGCTTGAGCGTAGGCATCCCGCGCATTTTTCAATGCATTGTTCTCCCCACCTGCTAACTCAATATATTTTTTTGCAACAGCTTTAGGGGGTAATGGATCTAAATTGGAAGGATGGGCATCGAACCATCCCATATAATATTGGTATACTGCTTTTACATTATGTTTTAGGGTTCCATAATAGCCATGAGCATATAGTTTTTGATCAAGTGCCGCTGGAAGCTTAATTTTTTCGGCAATTTCAGCGCCATTAAAACCAGAGTTCATATATCTCACCGTCTGATCATGCGTGAACTTATAAACATCTCGCTGGGTTTTAATAAAATCTTGAATATTGTCATTGCCCCAGACAGGCCAATGATGCTGTGCAATCAATACATCGGATGCTTTGGCATGCTGCATTGCTTGGTCTAGATAGCCCACCCATTTTAAGGCATCACGGACTTTAGCACCCCGAAGGGTATAAAGATTATGCATGGTATGAGATAGAATTTCTGCGCCGTTATAAAGTTTCAATGATGGGATAGAGAACGTTAATTCTGCTGGTGCTTCTGAACCCGGCACGTTATAAAACACAAAATCCAAGCCATCAACCGTCATTTTCTGTTCTGGTTGAGTGATCAGTTGTGTAGGCTCAAGGATGCCCATTTTTCCCACAGCAACAGCCTTACCTAAACCTGTATCCACCAATCCTTCCGCATTTTTAGGTAGAAAAGTTCCATACATATAAGTCGCACGACGTATCATGGCTGAACCTGCCATCACATTTTCACTGGTCGCTTCTTCCATAAAGCCTTTTGGCGCAATAATTGGAGTTTTTCTAGCGTTAATTTCTTCGCTAGAAAGAACGCCTAATGCACCACCAAAATGATCGATATGGCTATGGGTAAAGATAATGGCTGAAATTTTTTGCTCACCTAAATGCTGTCTAGCAAATTTAAGTGCTGCTTCAGCCGTTTCTTTAGAGGTTAATGTATCCACAATAATCCAGCCAGTATCACCCTGAATGATGGTCATATTTGCCAAATCAAAACCACGAATTTGCCAAACTCGATCTGTTACTTTAAATAGCCCAACATTGTTGTTTAATTTTGCTTGTCGCCATAGAGTGGGATTAACGGTATTTGGTGCTTGATCTTGTAAAAAACTAAATGCATCAAAATCCCAGATAACATTGCCTTTCTCACTTTTAATTTGACCTGTTGGCTTGGCAATAAAGCCCTTTTGAGCCTGATTAAACTCAGTCATATCCTCTAAGTTATACTTCGCCTTATATGTATTATTTGATTCAATGACCGCTTTTTCTACTACAGTATTTGCTGCAAAAACAGAAAATGGCAGAATAAGCATCAATGAAACTGTTAAAAACTTAATTTTCATCTTCTTTCCTTTTTTTAAATAAGAGGTGGTCCCACATGTTTGAACAACTAAAAGCTTATTTATAAGTGATACTCTGCTCTAGTTAAGCTACCTTATTTTGTTGTGGTAGCTGGTCATAGTAAAACTCATCT
>NZ_JBBAXE010000030.1:0-5546 GCF_059800965.1 Acinetobacter sp. LT1 | reverse complement strand
GAACGGGGGTGTTTAGAATAATGAGCTGGCGATGACTTACTCTCACATGGGTAACCCCACACTACCATCAGCGCTAAGAGGTTTCACTTCTGAGTTCGGGAAGGGATCAGGTGGTTCACTCTTGCTATGGTCGCCAGCACAACTGGTATGGATACTTGCTTCGTTTTATTCACTGTGTGATACGTTGCGTTTTCCAAATCTTGACAGACGGGCTGATTGAATCTTACTTTATTTGTTCATTTTAGCTAGTAGTATAACTAAATCAAGTTGCTTTGCATGTTTATGAATCGATTGATGCTTCATATACAACTGCTTGGGTGTTGTATAGTCAAGCCTCACGAGCAATTAGTATTGGTCAGCTTCACATATCACTATGCTTCCACATCCAACCTATCAACGTCCTAGTCTCGAACGGCTCTTTAGAGGAATAAATTCCTAGGGAAATCTTATCTTGAGGTAGGCTTCCCGCTTAGATGCTTTCAGCGGTTATCCCTTCCGAACATAGCTACCCGGCGATGCGACTGGCGTCACAACCGGTACACCAGAGGTTCGTCCACTCTGGTCCTCTCGTACTAGGAGCAGATCCTCTCAAATTTCCAGCGCCCACGGTAGATAGGGACCGAACTGTCTCACGACGTTCTAAACCCAGCTCGCGTACCTCTTTAAATGGCGAACAGCCATACCCTTGGGACCTGCTTCAGCCCCAGGATGAGATGAGCCGACATCGAGGTGCCAAACACCGCCGTCGATATGAACTCTTGGGCGGTATCAGCCTGTTATCCCCAGAGTACCTTTTATCCGTTGAGCGATGGCCCTTCCATACAGAACCACCGGATCACTAAGACCTACTTTCGTACCTGCTCGACTTGTGGGTCTCGCAGTTAAGCGCGCTTTTGCCTTTATACTCTACGCGTGATTTCCGACCACGCTGAGCGCACCTTCGTACTCCTCCGTTACTCTTTAGGAGGAGACCGCCCCAGTCAAACTACCCACCAGACACGGTCCTCGTCCCGGATAACGGGACAGAGTTAGAACCTCAACATTACCAGGGTGGTATTTCAAGGACGGCTCCATTGGAACTAGCGTTCCAACTTCAAAGCCTCCCACCTATCCTACACAAGTAAGGTCAAAGTTCAGTGTCAAGCTGCAGTAAAGGTTCACGGGGTCTTTCCGTCTAGCCGCGGGTACACTGCATCTTCACAGCGATTTCGATTTCACTGAGCCTCTGCTGGAGACAGCGCCGCCATCATTATGCCATTCGTGCAGGTCGGAACTTACCCGACAAGGAATTTCGCTACCTTAGGACCGTTATAGTTACGGCCGCCGTTTACTGGGGCTTCGATCAAGAGCTTCGCTTACGCTAACCCCATCAATTAACCTTCCAGCACCGGGCAGGCATCACACCCTATACGTCCACTTTCGTGTTTGCAGAGTGCTATGTTTTTAATAAACAGTTGCAGCGGCCTGGTTTCTGCGGCTGTCGTCAGCTCAGGAAGCAAGTTCCATCACCAACAACAGCGTACCTTCTCCCGAAGTTACGGTACCATTTTGCCTAGTTCCTTCAGCAGAGTTCTCTCAAGCGCCTTGGTCTACTCGACCTGACCACCTGTGTCGGTTTCGGGTACGATTCCTGTGTAACTGAAGCTTAGAGACTTTTCCTGGAAGCATGGTATCAGCCACTTCACTGTACAAGTACAGCTTGCTATCGGATCTCAGTATAGAGTACCCCGGATTTGCCTAAGATACATACCTACATCCTTCCACCTGGACAACCAACGCCAGGCTGACTTAACCTTCTCCGTCCTCTCATCGCATTACACAGAAGTATTGGAATATTAACCAATTTCCCATCGACTACGCCTTTCGGCCTCGCCTTAGGGGTCGACTCACCCAGCCCCGATTAACGTTGGACTGGAACCCTTGGTCTTTCGGCGAACGGGTTTTTCACCCGTTTTGTCGTTACTCACGTCAGCATTCGCACTTCTGATACCTCCAGCATACTTCTCAATACACCTTCATCGGCTTACAGAACGCTCCCCTACCACTTGACTAATGTCAAATCCGCAGCTTCGGCACATAGTTTTAGCCCCGTTACATCTTCCGCGCAGGCCGACTCGACTAGTGAGCTATTACGCTTTCTTTAAAGGGTGGCTGCTTCTAAGCCAACCTCCTAGCTGTCTATGCCTTCCCACATCGTTTCCCACTTAACTATGATTTTGGGGCCTTAGCTGGCGGTCTGGATTGTTTTCCTCTTGACTACGGACGTTAGCACCCGCAGTCTGTCTCCCGGATAGTACTCATAGGTATTCGGAGTTTGCATCGGTTTGGTAAGTCGGGATGACCCCCTAGCCGAAACAGTGCTCTACCCCCTATGGTATTCGTCCGAGGCGCTACCTAAATAGCTTTCGGGGAGAACCAGCTATCACCAGGCTTGATTAGCCTTTCACCCCTATCCACAAGTCATCCCCTGGCTTTTCAACGACAGTGGGTTCGGTCCTCCAGTTAGTGTTACCCAACCTTCAACCTGCTCATGGATAGATCGCCTGGTTTCGGGTCTATACCCAGCAACTAAACGCCCTATTAAGACTCGATTTCTCTACGGCTCCCCTATACGGTTAACCTCGCTACTGAATATAAGTCGCTGACCCATTATACAAAAGGTACGCAGTCACACCACGAAGGTGCTCCCACTGCTTGTATGCATGCGGTTTCAGGATCTATTTCACTCCCCTCACAGGGGTTCTTTTCGCCTTTCCCTCACGGTACTGGTTCACTATCGGTCAGTCAGGAGTATTTAGCCTTGGAGGATGGTCCCCCCATATTCAGACAAGGTTTCACGTGCCTCGCCCTACTCGTCATCATTATGTGTGCCCTTTCGTGTACGGGAATATCACCCTCTACGTTCGCACTTCCCAGAGCGTTCCACTAAAACACACATAACTTAATGGGCTGATCCCCGTTCGCTCGCCGCTACTGAGGGAATCTCAATTGATTTCTTTTCCTAAGGGTACTGAGATGTTTCACTTCCCCTCGTTCGCCTTGCAACACTATGTATTCATGTTGCAATACCTACCTTAAAGTAGGTGGGTTCCCCCATTCAGAAATCTCCGGATCAAAGGATATTTGCCGCCTCCCCGGAGCTTTTCGCAGGCTATCACGTCTTTCATCGCCTCTGACTGCCAAGGCATCCACCACATGCACTTAATTACTTGACTATACAACCCCAAACAGTCGTCAACACCTACAAGTGAGTGTTGTCCGTGCGACTCTTCATCGCTACTATCTGTTGTCTGTGTACTTAAACACTGTACAGCTTCAATCTAAATTCATATACCAAAACGCTTGATTCAGTTAATTTGCTAGTTCTCAATTCATCTAGATTAATTGCTTAATCTAAACTCTTGAGTGAACAATTTATTTCAGACTCAATTTTGCCAATCTGTTAATGAATAAACACGCCTTCGTCAGGTCATGCTTAATACCGTGATACTTAAATCACAGAAGTTAATAAACCAAGACCGAAATCTCTATTTACTAATTTCTGTAATCCGAACTTCTCTTAAGTTCTGGTGGAGACTAGGAGAGTCGAACTCCTGACCTCCTGCGTGCAAAGCAGGCGCTCTACCAACTAAGCTAAGTCCCCAGCTTACATCATCAGTCATGTATCTTTTATCTATAACTTCAACCAGTCAAAGTCATGGTGGGTCTGACAAGACTTGAACTTGTGACCCCACGCTTATCAAGCGTGTGCTCTAACCAACTGAGCTACAGACCCTCAGATACATCTATGAAGAACAACTTGTTGTGGATTCTTACCAATCGTCAATCTTTCGTTAAGGAGGTGATCCAGCCGCAGGTTCCCCTACGGCTACCTTGTTACGACTTCACCCCAGTCATCGGCCACACCGTGGTAACCGCCCTCTTTGCAGTTAGGCTAGCTACTTCTGGTGCAACAAACTCCCATGGTGTGACGGGCGGTGTGTACAAGGCCCGGGAACGTATTCACCGCGGCATTCTGATCCGCGATTACTAGCGATTCCGACTTCATGGAGTCGAGTTGCAGACTCCAATCCGGACTACGATCGGCTTTTTGAGATTAGCATCCTATCGCTAGGTAGCAACCCTTTGTACCGACCATTGTAGCACGTGTGTAGCCCTGGCCGTAAGGGCCATGATGACTTGACGTCGTCCCCGCCTTCCTCCAGTTTGTCACTGGCAGTATCCTTAAAGTTCCCGACATTACTCGCTGGCAAATAAGGAAAAGGGTTGCGCTCGTTGCGGGACTTAACCCAACATCTCACGACACGAGCTGACGACAGCCATGCAGCACCTGTATGTAAGTTCCCGAAGGCACCAATCCATCTCTGGAAAGTTCTTACTATGTCAAGGCCAGGTAAGGTTCTTCGCGTTGCATCGAATTAAACCACATGCTCCACCGCTTGTGCGGGCCCCCGTCAATTCATTTGAGTTTTAGTCTTGCGACCGTACTCCCCAGGCGGTCTACTTATCGCGTTAGCTGCGCCACTAAAGCCTCAAAGGCCCCAACGGCTAGTAGACATCGTTTACGGCATGGACTACCAGGGTATCTAATCCTGTTTGCTCCCCATGCTTTCGCACCTCAGCGTCAGTGTTAGGCCAGATGGCTGCCTTCGCCATCGGTATTCCTCCAGATCTCTACGCATTTCACCGCTACACCTGGAATTCTACCATCCTCTCCCACACTCTAGCTAACCAGTATCGAATGCAATTCCCAAGTTAAGCTCGGGGATTTCACATTTGACTTAATTAGCCGCCTACGCGCGCTTTACGCCCAGTAAATCCGATTAACGCTTGCACCCTCTGTATTACCGCGGCTGCTGGCACAGAGTTAGCCGGTGCTTATTCTGCGAGTAACGTCCACTATCTCTAGGTATTAACTAAAGTAGCCTCCTCCTCGCTTAAAGTGCTTTACAACCATAAGGCCTTCTTCACACACGCGGCATGGCTGGATCAGGCTTGCGCCCATTGTCCAATATTCCCCACTGCTGCCTCCCGTAGGAGTCTGGGCCGTGTCTCAGTCCCAGTGTGGCGGATCATCCTCTCAGACCCGCTACAGATCGTCGCCTTGGTAGGCCTTTACCCCACCAACTAGCTAATCCGACTTAGGCTCATCTATTAGCGCAAGGTCCGAAGATCCCCTGCTTTCTCCCGTAGGACGTATGCGGTATTAGCATTCCTTTCGAAATGTTGTCCCCCACTAATAGGCAGATTCCTAAGCATTACTCACCCGTCCGCCGCTAAGATCAGTAGCAAGCTACCTCTCTCCGCTCGACTTGCATGTGTTAAGCCTGCCGCCAGCGTTCAATCTGAGCCATGATCAAACTCTTCAGTTAAAATCATTTTGCACCTTATTTAAAGACAAGGTGCCAATTCTGGCTCATCAATTACTGACTTAAATTTCGCTCAAATAAACTTCGAGTAATTTAAACCAATCAATCAATGAAAATTATTTCGATTAATCAATCAGTAAAAATCCACACAAGTTGTTCTTCAATTCTCTTAATGAT
>NZ_JBBAXE010000029.1:0-9183 GCF_059800965.1 Acinetobacter sp. LT1 | reverse complement strand
TATGACGGATTGACTACTAACTATGACGGATTGACTACTTAACTATGACGGATTGACTACTAACTATGACAAGTATATATTTGTCATATATTAGAAAAATCAATGGTTTTGTTTTGAATAAAAATCACGTTGTAAAATCAAATCAAGTAATAGAAGCATCGTATCAATTAAGTGCCGTAGAGCAACGAATTGTCTTAGCTGCCATTTCACGGATTCCCAAAAATCAGCCTATTACAGATGATGAGTTATACCCTGTTAGCGTCGATGAATTAAAACAATTGGGCGTACATGAGAAAACTGCATACAGAGATTTAAAGGAAGGTATTAATAGACTCTATGAGAGGTCTATTAACCTCAGTATTGATGATAAATCTATAAAAATGAGATGGGTGCAAGAAATCCAATTTTTAGATAGTCAAAGTGTCATTGGAATCCGTTTTTCAAAACCCATTCTGCCATTCATTTCCAATCTAAGTAGAGAATTCACCAAATATGCCTTATCAGACATTGCTGGGATCAATAGTGGATACGGTATTCGTATTTATGAGCTACTGGTTCAATATCGGCAAATAGGTAAGCGTGAAATTTCTGTTGAGAGTTTACGGACAATGTTAGAACTCGGTAAAAAGTACCCATTATTCGCTGATTTCAAGAAACGAGTAATTGACACTGCTATAGACCAAATCAATGAATATAGCCCTTTAAAAGTCACTTATGAGCAGAAAAAAACAGGGCGTAAAGTCACTCATATTATCTTTTCTTTTAAAGAAAAATCTAAATCCATAACACATACCTCGAAAGATTTTTATCAGCTATCTGATGCTCAAATTAATCTATTCGGGAATCAATTATCACGTTTACATGAGCTTTCCCATTTAGCCTCAGAAGGTGAAAGTTATGAGATTTTAGCTGCTAAAATTAAGGATATGCTTAGAAACCCTCACCAACAACAGCAGTTTTTGCCACACTTAAAGAACTTAGGGTTTAAAGCTTGAGTGTATTGAAGAATACACTTATTGTATTCTTCAATACGTATCCTAAATACACAGCAATACACTATGAAAACAAGTACAAAATACAGTGTTAGTGATGCAGCCACACTGTATAAGAAATCTCGTGCTACACTTTATAAAGATATAAAAAATGGGGTGTTAAGTCGTGATCATGATGGCTCTATCGACTTCTCTGAGTTACTCCGCGTTTATGGTGAACCTTTTAGTGGAAAACACTCAAAACACACTGATACGTCTCCAACACAAACTATAAATACACCTGAATACACAGACAATACAGTTATTGAACTAAAGAATCAGATCGATTTTCTAAAGAAACAGTTAGAAAAAGCAGAAGATCGCGAAGCTAAAGCAAATTCTCGTATTGATACATTACTTACCCTAATTGAAATGAAGCCAACTCAGGTTCATCCCACACCAACTTCAGATCAATCTTCAGTGCAATCTAGTCCATCTCAAGTAGAACCTACATTGAATGTAGATAACGACAAACATGACGGATTGACTACTCCGGAAAAAACGGAAAATAAGCGTATTCCGGTGCCGGAGCCGGTTGAACCGGAGCAGCCGAAAAGAGGGTGGTTAAGCCGGTTTTTCTTGCCGAATGGCTAAGGGTACTATTCAACTGAGCTAATCAAAGTTGTAAGGATTTGATTAAAGAATAGCCATATTACGTGAAAGATCACAAAAAAAAGCCCGTACAGGGATGTTCGGGCTATAAACTTTGAAATAAGTATATGAATTTCAAGGTAAATTATGACACATTTCGTATAAGGTGTATTATGTTAATAATATAAATTTTTAAAAGCATATTGATTTAATAATAGAAAAATTATCAGAGTAGGGCATGTGTAAAGTAAACGTTCGATTATTAACCAATAATGATTAAAGATTTATATCTTGTATGTGTTAATTTTATTAACATATATATACGAAATTAATAATGCCTTAAGTGAAATAGTATGCTAGGTGAAAATCATCATTTTTTAAAAAAATTTTCGATCAGTGATGCTGCTATAGCGTATAAAAAACCTCGCTCGACTATACTTAAATATATAAAAAGCGGAGATTTCGAACTTGACTACAATAAATTGATTGAATACAGTCAGTTAGTTAGAAAATTTGGTGAACTTACTTACCCTATACAGGACGAAAGAGAGCAACAAATCAAAAAACTAAAAGATGAAGTTATGCATTTAAAAAAACAACTTAACTTTTTTAAATATACTTCAATCTCAAACAAAAATAGACTATTAATTTCTCATAAACATTCCATTTAACATAATGGGCGTTATCCGAAATCGTCTTTTATAAGTTAAATAAAATCATGTACTTAGCTATTTTACATAACCCGAAACTACCGCAAAAATCCGCTTTGTTTCCAAAGCGGATTTTTTTTGAGCAAGGTTGATACTTCTTGCCAATAAAATTGGTTAAATAATGATCAAAAATAGCAATTCCATAGAGTTTTTAAGCCTTTTTTACCCAAAAGAATCCACAATTTATGCGGATAACCATTGGGATAAATTTTGATTATTTTTTGTACGTTTTGGCTTACAGCGTTTTACGAAATTGTCTGTATCTATCCCCCGATGAAGTCCTTATGATCAATCTATATGAACAAGATGTTCAATGACTTAAAACAACAATAATAACAATAATAATCAGTCAGGCACCATGACCATCAGGTAGTCAGCCCTACCTAGGCGCTCCACACCGAAAAATCCCGACATGATGTCGGGATTTTTTATTGTTAAAATTTAAATTAAATAAATTTTGTTATTTGAAATAAAGGGGATTGAGTATGAATGACTCTGATGATCGTAATCATAAGGTAATTCTTGAGTATCTACAGAAAGTACTAGAAAGAGAGCGAGATCGATTTTATAAATTAGATGACAAAGTATCTAAGTTATTTACGACAGTATCTACTGTGATTACAGGATTTCTAATTATAGTTAATATCCTTTTAGATCATAATAAAATTAGTATTTTTTGTTCTTCCGAGATTACTATTCTAAGTTTATTGTCACTTACAACATTCTGCTTCTTGTGCATGTCTTGGAACTTCCTTTTTAAAGTTTTTAATTTAAAAAAAACAGCTCACCTTCAACATCAAGGGTTTTGGAAATATTATAAAAATAGAGAAGAAATAGATTTTTATGAAAGAATCATTAAGGATCATGAAACTGTTATAGATACATACATAGAATCTAATGACCAAAAAGTTTTACTTTTAAAGAAGTCTTTAAGCAACATCTATTTATCAGCAATAATGTTTGTTATATTAGTTATTATCTATTTGATTTTTAAGTATCTAAAATGACCCAAAAAAATTCCAATACAAGTACCAACCCAGCTAATCAACAACCTCACAAAGATATCAAATCAGAAGTTCCACCTCCTCCTGTTAGATATGGTTTAGATGAAAAAATTAAAGCTGAAGTTCCAAAAAGTAATAAAAAATAATCTCTAATTATTGACAACAAAAAGCCCGAATATATCGGGCTTTTTACTTATCCAAAAAGTTCAGAATGAGATCCAATCCGAGCAAGTATTAGCTCATTATTATCTTCATCCACATCCCAAATTAATAATAAATCAGGTAAAATATGGCATTCCATATGGGGTTTCCACTCACCAATCAAAGGATGAGGTAAATACTCATCTGGAACAGTCCCTGTTTTTACCAAATGCTCATCAATAAGATCCTTCAAAATTAAGAGTCCTTTCTTAAGCTTTGGGTTTGAGCTTACCCGTTTAAAATCTTTTTTAAATTGTTTCTTGTACCTAATCGTCAGTGTCATCTTCTAAATCCGTAAACAATTCCTGAGCAGAACTAAATTTTTTAGGTTCTGCAACAGAGTTCATAGCCTCAATTGTTGTACGGTTAGGGGTTCTTAACTCTAAAGGAAATCCACCTCGATTTACTACTTGCGTTAATAATAAGCGAATAGCATCTGTAGTATTTAAACCCACTTCTTTTAGAATTCGCTCCGCTTGAACCTTTAATTCATTTGGAACCCTAGCACGTACATACTCATCTTTTTTTGCCAAAGTATTCATATGTTTATCCAGTAGTCAGTTCAGTAGTCAGTTCAGTAGTCAGTTCAGTAGTCAGTTCAGTAGTCAGTTCATTGATTTGGCTAAAGCCATTGTAGCACACATGTGCTACACAACAACTAACTTAACATAAAATCTCATCTACGAAATGCAGCAGCACGTGCTAGGATCCAATTAAATCTTTAATTGGGTTCACATCAAATACTCTATTGATCACTATAAGCTCGAACTTTCTCAAAAATTGGATAAAAGTCCAGACCATCATCCTTCATATCTGAAATTACGACTGCAATTACTGCAATCGTAGTGGGCACTTTACCGTTCTTTTTATAGTTGGTAATTGAATTTGCGTTCATATCTAAAAGCGCTGCAAATTCTTTAATAGAAAGGCCAGACTTACCTATAAGTCTTTGAAATTCTTCGTAAGGCATAGTTTTAAAAGCAGAATTGTTCTGATGGAAAAGTATAGCACAGATCATTTATTTACATTTAAACACATAAATAATGTGTTTAACACATTATTTATGTGTTTAAATGGTCTTATCAAGCAATTTTACTCTTTTGATAGGACTTGTTTTTATGAACCATTTCGTACAACCCAAGCTTCTTATTTCTTCTCAAGCAAAAAAGATTGGATTGGCATTAATTAACGATCTTGAACTTTGTATAACAGCACGATTGGCTTTTTATCTGGATGTAAATCCTTCCTATGACGGCCATGAGGCAACATTCATTTGGATCGAATATTTTTTACAAGATCATCCTCAAGCCGAATTTTCTGAAGTTAGAGAAGCCTTTCTACAACTTATCCCAGGATGTTAAACGATGATAATGAAATCTGTATTTTATGAGTCAAATACAGATTTCAAATTCTCTTTTTTATAAGACTATGAATTAAATTTTCTCAAATAACTCTGCAGCAATCTTCCTAGCTAAATTATCTTTATCAACATCCAGTTCTGATAAATCTATAGCATATTGAATTGCCTCACGACCTGCGATTTCAATAGGTCCATAGTCATCATAATCCTCACCTGTATAAGCATTGTAGTCTCTAAAATCATCCTGCGTGAAATCAACTCCACACATTTGAGCTAAGTAGATGTATAACCATGCTTCTCCATGATTTTTGAAAATTTCTTCATACAGGAAGTATTCAATAGCACTCGTATCACCTCGATTACACAAGTACAGAATCTGGTTGTAAACTGTTTCCTTGTCTGCATCCAAATTAATTTCATGAAGATTCATAGGTGAATTTTTAATATAAGATTCAAAGTGTTCCGCTTGCTTTATGTATTCTTCATACTTTTCTTTATTTTTCTTAGTCTCATCAGAATTGATATATTTTTGTTTATTATTGTCCCAACGACTTCCAAAATTTGAGCCATGTCGACCATAAGGGGCTATCTGATTTGCTAAATAACGATAGTAGGCCCCGAGTAGAGCATAAGCATCAGCATTCTCACGATCTTGCGCATAAGATAAAATCTTCTCAAAAATAGCCCCAATTTTTGAAAACTCGAAATAATCACCTCCAAGTTCTAGGTCATCCACCTTACCATTTTCAAAATTGATATAACTTAATTCCTCTCTTACAGCATTGAAGTTAATAACTTCTAAATTAAGCCATAAAAGTTCTCGATAGACTGTTTTAGAAATCGACAAATAAAACTCTTCTGAGGCATCTAACTTAAGTAAAACCTTAAGTCTTATAATAATTTTTCTAATCTGCTCCAATAGAACATTACCTTCATAATCATCCCAATGAAGATCATCTTCACTATAATTTAGATAATCTGTTTCAGGCGGATTTTCCAATATTTCTAGAGTTAGAGCATCAACCAATTCGTGCTGATAATACTCTTCAGAATCATCATATTGAGCATCAAGTAAAAGATTTTGAGCAACAAAAGAGCTATAGGTCCTATAGTCCTGATCTAAAGCAATTAATTCATAAATATGTGAACGGCTAATCTTTACAGAATGCTGTTCCTGAATTTTTTTAGATAATTGAAATGCGAATTCTTGAATAGACATAATTTTCTCTACTTCCAACTCTAAACTCTTTATACAAAGAATCTTTGGTGTCATAAGACTTCTAGCAACGCATGTTTAAATGCTAAGAACCAAACGAGTTGATACTTAAGAAAATTAGATTTTAGATATGGCTTTAAAAATTAAACCTATGGTTTTTTATCCCTTTTCTACTCATGCGTAAGTACGGTAGGCGACCTTATTTTTAAAATAATAAATTTCGCATAAATTTACAATTGCCAAAATAGAAAAGTCAGCTAAAAAGCGGACAGTCAAAAAATTCATTCTTTTTCAGACCTACTTTTTATCTTTTTTTGAGCATTTATAATCACTAAATCGAGAAGCGTTAAAGTCTGCCCTTTTAGGCTATATCCAGACAGCTGATGGAGAACCTCAAAAAGTAGCTGATACTTTTCTGTATTTGGTCGCTCTAGTGCCCAAACCTTTTTATAAAGTTGAGATTGACGAAATTTCCCGGCAAGAAAACGGTCAATTTCGATTCTTTTTAGAAACTTTTTACTGTCTAAATTTTCATCATCTTTTACTTTATAAAGACTTAAAACCCCACCACCCACTTCAAACTTACGTTGATTTTCAGCCTTTCGCTTTTTCCCGGCATACTTTTTCTGGATCTGACTCAAATACAGCTCCAAGTCACTGTATTCAAGCTTTTGCGCTTTAAAATTCAGATAACGCGTACACATCGTTTTCAGGATATTCATTTCAGCCGGATCTAGATCATCTTTTTTATAATCTTGGTACAGCTCCAGGAATTTTTCTTCATACTCAGTCCTTCCTGGAGTTATCACCAACTCATCAAACAACAACTGAAGTTTCAAATGCTCACGGTACGGTTTTAACGCTTCTTTCACCAGAATCTGCTGAGCTTCTGACAACATTTCAAAATTAAAGTCTTCAGCTTGTAGTGCAGCAATAACCTGATTTTGCAGTTCAGAGCGAGGATCTTTTTCTAACAGGAACTCAACGAAAGCGTGTAACTCTGCCATTTGTAAAAGTTGAGCTGGTCTACCACGCTTTTTTGCTTTTTCTTGGGTCATATCATCTGCCGCCTAATTTTCAGAACTGCTACCGATTTAAATATGGTTTTACCATATTTAAATCGGGCAGTCTGAAAATAATTATTTAAATTAAAAATAAAATTTCTTGAAAAGAAATTTTATTTTTAATTTAAATAATTCGCACTTGACAGTTTCTTCTAATCGAAGAAACTAGTACGCAATGGGGCGATTCCCCCTTGACCCCCTTTAACCGGATTTCTCAGCCATTCAGGCATTTCAAAATCCGGACGGTTTTCATTCCGTTTCACTGCATAAAAACCGGTCCCCAAGCCACCAGAGGTGAACATGGCCAGCTACCATTTCAGTGTAAAAAGCAAAAATAAAGGCTATGCGACCGGCCACTACCTCTATATTTCCCGGCTGATGCAATATGAAGGCATTCGAAAAACAAGCAATGAAACCATAGAACATATTGAACCTGGACGTTGCATGCCCGCCTTTGTCAAAGATCCGATTGAGTTTTGGCAGGCAGCCGATAGTCATGAACGAGCCAATGCCAAGGCCTACATGGAGTATGAAATTGCCCTCCCCAACGAGTTCACGCCAGAACAGCGTAAAACGCTCATAGAGACGTTTTTAGACAAACACATAGTCCCACAGCAATATCCTCACTCATACGCCATACACAACGTAAAATCACGCATCAGTGGCGAAGATCAGCCTCATTGTCACCTGATGTTCTCGCTAAAAGCGGATGACGGCATTGAACGCAGCGCAGAACAGTACTTCAAACGCTATAACCCTCAAGATCCAGCCAAAGGCGGTGCTAAAAAAATCCAACTTCAAGATGGCCATGAAAACTATTCCACTTTTTTGATCTATATCCGAAAACAATGGGAAAATCATTTGAATGATGCCCTTGCACAGCACTGCCCGACCGTCACCTACACACTGGATGGCCAAGACATCACCATCAAAAATCAGGTTTCAGCAGACAGCTATGAAAAATATAACGAGATCCACAGCACGCTATACCTTCCAGAGCCAAAACTAGGCGTTGGCCAACAAAATGCGACAGCGGAATATCTCGCTCAAATCCAAAAAATCCGAGAACACAACCAGCAAGAACGAGAACTCGAAGAACGCCAAAAGCAATTAGATCAACAACATGAATATTTTTATAGTGCTGAAAACCATCCATTTTCATCATTGGAAGTGATGTATTACCTGAATTACTTAATCAAAAATGCGAAAAATAAGGAAAAACTGGAAAAAGATTTTAGTGAAATTATCAAAATTCAAGAGCCTATACTGCACCAAGAAGGCTGGAACCTGAATAACATGAATCGAAAATTGAGAGATTCAGAACATAACTCAACGCCACGCTTTGAGTTTGAAGTCCATTCCCAGCCAAATTATCCATTACCCATGCAAAATAAGCCCCCTCAACCCGAACAGCCAAAGCCAAAATCTGATGATTATGATTACGGTGGTCCTGGTTTTTAAAATTATCTGGCTTTATTCAGGCCTTACAGAGCGAGTGTCTACGAGCGAACAGACCCAATTAAAATTTTCGCCATGCTTTTTCCCTGATTACAAACTCCCCTTTGCTGCTGAGACTGAGATACAGAGCATCCCGGAGGGTGCGAACAGATTTAATTTGCATCTAGGTCGAGCGAAGCGAGTATAAAAAACTTATGAGCGAAGCGAATTCCGAGTTGCTTTTGCTTTTTTGAAGTTATCACGAGATTAACCCAAAAATTGCCCCTTCGAACTGAGCGTAAGCGAAGTTCAATAGAGTTTGAGCGTAGCGAAAACATAGGGCAATTTTTCATTCTTTCCTTTTTAATATATTTTAAATCTTTTAAATCTTTTCAGTCGTCTCTGTGCCTTATATAGCAAAGGTTTCAACGTTTAAATATGACGGATTGACTACTAACTATGACGGATTGACTACTAACTATGACGGATTGACTACTTAACTATGACGGATTGACTACTAACTATGACAAGTATATATTTGTCATATATTAGAAAAATCAATGGTTTTG
>NZ_JBBAXE010000028.1:0-10655 GCF_059800965.1 Acinetobacter sp. LT1 | reverse complement strand
TTCTTGGTCTACGTGCCATAAAATACTCCATATATTGATGTTTATAACATCATTTGGGGAGCAAAATATCACTTATAAGTGTTGTTCAAATTTCCTGATCCACCTCTCTTTTATTTTTGCCATAGTTTTTATTATCTTATTGATCTGTCAAATTAAGGCAAAAAGTTATAAACCATATTTATATTGGTTTACCATTATTGCGAGTACAACTGTTGGTACAACATTAGCAGACTTTGTCACTCGATCTTTAGGTATTGGTTATAGTGGAGGAAGTAGCTTACTCCTCGGCTTAGTCATCTTCTCACTATTGGGTTGGTATAAAGTTGAAGGCAGCGTCTCCCCTCATACCGTTAATAAACCTAAATCAGAAGTCTTTTATTGGTTAACAATTACCTTTAGTCAAACTTTGGGTACAGCTCTTGGTGACTGGTCAGCAGATACGATTGGATTAGGCTATAGTGGCGGGATTGCTCTTTTCTCATCACTCATTTTATTGATGGTGTTGTTGTATAAATTCACTTCTGCTTCAAGAACATTTTTATTCTGGAGTACTTTTATTTTAACTCGTCCTTTGGGTGCTGTGGTTGGAGACTTTTTAGATAAGCCCCTTTCCGCTGGAGGGTTAGACTTAAGCCGTTTTGCAGCATCCGGAGTAATATTAATTGCTATTTTAATATGTATTTATTTTAGTAAAAATAATCAGTTAGCTAATATCAAAAATGCATAAACTGTGAAAGCCTTCCTTAGAGGGCTTTTACACAAATAACTATATTCACATCACTATTGATTGTATGAGCTGAGCATCCTGATAATAGGATACATAACATCAAAATTTTAAACATCGATTGGCACCATATCAACGGTCAAGCCAGCGAGCTCATGATGACAATCAGTCAAGAATTGAATCTTCCCTTCAGTCAAAAACAGATGGCATCGGCTTGCTGGATAATGGTCATTAACAAGTAATGAAGGTGTAAATGTGGGCTTTTCGACATCACCATTAAAATTCCAAATGCTACCATTATGATGTGCGCCCTCTTTTACATGGAAAGGATGTAAATATTTACACCCGGGGCACTTAAACATATAGATGCCGCTGCTCCAATATTCTAAATATGGCGTAAGCTCTGTTACTGTTTCTGCTTGAGCCATTTAGATCACCACTCGATTGCTGATCCAGCCATAGAAAAACTGTTCTTGACTTGGATTGCGCTCACAGATTTCAATGTAACGCTGGCCTTGCATGATATTAAGAACTCGCACAAGCACTTTCTCACCTTCTTTCCCGCGTTTGGCCAGATAAGTTTTTAGAGCTCTAAGAGTTTCAGATCCATAAACCCCATCAACCTTTAAATCTGCATACCCAGCTTTACCTTGATTGTTAAGCAAGTTCAAAGCACGCTGTAAAAGTGGTTTAGCAAAGTTGATACCACAGTTCACTCCAGTATCTAGAAGTTCTTCAGCTACTGCAGAGCTAAGAGTATTAACCTGATCAAAACGTGGCTCTATCCAGTACTGTTTCCGATAAATTGCTTTGGCCATATCAAGAGGCAAATCTTTCATATTGCCCTTATAGCCGTTTTCACGTGCTACAGCTTCAGTAATACCGTATTTGGTTGCACCGCCCCGATCTGCTGGGTTATTTACGTACCCGCCCTCACGCTGAATTAATTCATCAAGATATTTTTCAATGTTCATTTCGGTTTCCTTCAGATGTAAAAAACCGCCCGAAGGCGGCATTAGCTGTTTTCAATGTCTTTTCTGGCTTTCTTAAACTCTTTAATCACTTCAACAATCGTTTTCCCTTCCTGTTTATCTATGAAGTTAAAAATCCAACGGACCAAAGCCCAACCGGGTAAACCACAAACAAAGAAGAAACCACCCAGAGCAATCATCCCCCATACATCAGTAACCCATTCATGAAGCCCCCACTTCACAATAATGAATGAGCCGCCAGCAAGACTTGATACAACAGTACAGATCAAGCCTACGCCCCACTCTTGTGGTGAGCGTGGCATACGAGTCATTAATACAACTGCTGCAACCAAACCGACTGCTAAAGTCACCATGATTGCAATCCCATATAATTTTAAAAGTGCTGTAAAACCGCTAGTGGAAACTGGTTCCATAAATTTCTCCAGATATTTTTAGGCAATAAAAAAGCACCCGAATTGGGTGCTCAAAGTTCTCTTAAGGTTTAAAGGGTTTGTAAGATTTTCCCTCCGTTAATCAATTGAGTTGTAAGCGGTGCCACCCCAACAATTGCAGGTCCACCCGGCCCCGGCTGACCTTCAGTTGTGCCATGGTATTGCCAGTTCCACGTTCCATCATTGGTGGATTTGGTGCCACGTTGGCCCCAATTTCCGCCATCACCTGATAATGGAGATCCATAACGATCATTTTGGGTTCGGTAACCTTTACCGGGTACCGAAGCTTCGGCATCGGTTACTTTGACAACCATAAAGTCACCATTTAAGTACCAACGCCAGTCTTGTGAATCGTTAGTAATAGGTTGTCCGGTCATAACCCGACCAAAAGGTGCTCCAGCTCCACCGGGAATACCCTGAACTCCATACGATAATCCTGTATAAATACCGCTTGGTGTTGCTCCACCACCTGAGCCGCCTCGAGCCAGAGTTCCACCATCAATAATCAGGTTTAGTTTACTGTGCCGGTTTAATAGACCGGGTGCTCCCTGAAAACCATCACGACGGGTTTTGGTAAAGTTGTAATCCGGATCGGTAGACCATGCACCAAATGCCAAATGTGGCAATCCTCCATCACCACCTCGTCCAACAACAGCACCTTTAATAGTCAAATTTACCACGAGATCAGGTGGGAACTCACCAGTATCAATAGCAGGTAATTCTGATGCAGCTGGAACGATATACTCTCGTTTTGCAGGACTAGAGTTATAGTCGAATTTATAGACAAATCTGGTTTCCGGTCGATAAGAACTTGAACTTGAAACTAGTGCACCTGCTTCAACTACAAAACTGATTTCTCCAGTCGTTGGCAAATCCCCTCTTTGCATCTGATATAAACGTGCCAGATTAATATCCAGCTGGTCATATCGAATGTAAATCGGTGAATCATCAACCGGCACATCAATAAAGTCCTTGTCATTGAGGTAATAACGTTCATCGTAATTAATTGCAGTAATGGTATTAGAGAACTGGTCAGCCGGTTCTCTTTTTGCAACCAGATAAGGCAGTGAGCCTTTGGTATCGTCATTAACTACGGTGTAGATAGTATTCACAAAGTCATCGGGACTAAGCTTTAAGGCCCCGTTCGGTAAACGCCCTAAAACTACTTTGTTCTTGGCTGAACCCGGCGTAACGGGAATCAGGTCCACGGTACCATCCCCCATTTGCAGATAGATCACATAGCTCTTGCCTGCAATGAAATCGACATCATGGCTTAGGGTGAGAATTAAACCTTCTTGCTGTACCACCTCGCCGCTTTGATGAATACCATTGCGATAATCCGCTACAGCAATCCGGTCACGTAAAACCAGTAATTCTGATTCTGGTGCCGCATCAAAGGTAATGGATTTGCGCTGGAAGCGAAGCTTGTTCCAAAGCCGGTACGCATTAAAATGAGCTTGCCACTTGTTACGCACACCTACAGATTTCACCTCTTTGGGGTTCTTGGCCCCTTTATCCGGTAGATAGATATTGATACGACTATCGTCGGCCGGATCCGTGTATTCATAGATCAGTCCATCGTAGTCATCCATCACGCCAAAGGTAAGATCATGCTTGTAACTATCAGGAATAATATTCCTGAAGTTAAATAGCATTACCGAGTTATCAGTTGGACGTTCAAAATAAAGCTTGAGCTTATTATTTTGACGATATGCAGTACAAAACACGGCATCACAAAGATTGGTGACCAGCTCTTCAAAAGACAGGTTTGTATCATCAATCGTAGTACAGAACTCAGCCGCAAGTGGTGTACCAAAATAATCAACTACATCGTTATAAGTCCGATAGATATTTTCCAGATCTATTTCGTCGATCGTACGGCGGCCTATCTTGTCATCCAGTGCCATTGAAACCAATGCATCAGCAAAGCTTGATGTTGGAAATAGCTCTGTCGTCATTGCGCCGTTTTTAAAAGTCGGTAACATCCGCTGAAGATCAAAATTGATCTTGCGGGACTTAACAGATAAAGCTCCAGTGGTTGCATAAGTGCGCGCACGAAAAACCGTTTCATGTTCATACACTGTGCTTTGCAAAGGATAAGCACCATAAAGCGCCTGCCACTTTACTTCATCTACTACCGTTGTAACCGCCGGTGTTGGTGTTAAACGACGTGCACGGACACTACAGCGACCTTGAAATGTCACCATATCCAGCGTTGCGCCAACTGTCTGACGTGACTTTGCCGAACCCTTTAGAATGATCTGCTTTAGCATTGGATTACCAATGGCTGCACCCGATTCATTTACCGGCGTTACTTCTACTTCAATCGTGACGTTTACAGCTCCCTGATTTCCACCTGAAGAAACTGTGTAAAGTCCATTTGTGGCCACAAAGTTACATAGCACCCGACTTCGTTCGACATTGTCCAGAATGAATGGACCAATCCACTTTTCACCTATTGAACTGATCTTTGGTGATAAAGCTGCTGTTTGCTGGGCACTTAACTCTTTAACTTTTAACCAGTTAGCATTAACGGCCGCCGGATTTGATAACGTCATTCGATCATCAGCTACCGATAGAACACTGTAAGTGCCGTTTAAATCATAAGTCTGGCCGTTAAACGTGAATGAGGCATTCGTGATTTCTACGCGGTCATTACTTACAAACTTAGTGGTTAAATCTGTGTTGTTTGCCGTTGCCCGAAGAATCTCGTTTGGATATGCAAAATGAAGGTAGTTCGTACCTTCTAAAGATTGTGTATCAGCAGGACGTAAAACTTGGCCATTAACAGAAGTTTGATGCTGAACTGTTAAGGGTGGAGTTGTAATTTCGGTACCAAGCGAGAAATATGGCTCACCCGAGACAATATCGACACCCGGTCGAAAGACTTCTACCGATGCGCCGGCAATATCAACAATGTTGGTTTCACCGTCATATGCACCGTTAATTTTATAGTGACCACGACCAATACAACCAACAACATGCTCTACTTCGACATTGTTTTCATATACCTTGTAAGGCACAGTAATCAGATCAGGGGTATCGTGAGCGGCACCATAAATATCTGCGATACGACCATTTACGCGAGTTTTATTTTCACGGTTTGATAATTCGTTATTTGCAGACGAGGATTGATTGTTATTCTGGTTGGTTTGGGTAATTGAGGGCACAGGCATTAATAATGCAACAGCCACACCCATAACTATAGAAGCAACCGCTATCCAAGCTAGAGTTATGGGGTCTATACCCTTGGGATTCTCAATTACAATGAAAGTGCCTGGCAAGAAATCGAGCTGCTTTAATTCATATGCATTCTTCGGTGTGACTTCATTCGCAAATGAAATTTCCGCATGATCCATATTGCTTATGGTATGAAAAATACGGACATGCTCAGGCATATGGTCATATTTTGAAGTAAGCCATTGACCCAAAGTTTCAGCGTGTTCAATTGTTTTGTCTTCGGATAAAGGGTCTTGTTTATAAATAATCTTAATCATAGAAACTCACACGATTAAATCCAAATGCTTGAACGACTTGAATTGGCATCCATGAAACGCCTGATTCCTGCAAATGCAAAATACGCCCCAAACGAAAAAGCCCCACATGTGGGGGCTTGTTTCGGTATCTAGAGTGAAAGGCGACTATGCAGCCTTCCTTGGGCATGGGCAATGGATTTAGTAACTTCAATCTTGATGGCAGAAATACCTTCTCTTTGACGGGCTTCATAAAAAACTCAAGCGCCTCTCCTCGATCGATATCATATAGATCCATTGCAGCTTCATGCGCGAAGTGAACACAGTTGTAGTGTTCCTCGTCATATTGCTTATCGAGCAAATGATCGTGACTCTTCATATAGCCCCCTTCAAACCACTAAAACGATCAAGCGAAAAGATATCTCCAGTCTTCGCAGTATTTAATCTTGGTGATTCAGCCTTGAATGTCACAGCTTTATGGTTCATTGCAACACTGGAGAGTTGCAGTCCGAGTAAATAAAACATTGGAGAATTCAGATTGTCTGAACTGTAAATCCGGTAATTTACTGTTGGCTTTACATCGGGATATTGGCCTTCGATTACCCGTTCAAACTCATCCGGCATTACATCACCTAAACCAGATATAGAGACTGTTAATGTCTGGTCCAGATCACCCAGCATTCCGGATCTTTGAATTGTCATAGGCAGGTATTCATAAAGCACCTGCCCTTCACCTTCATTGTGCTGAACATACACCCCTCGGTCATCATTACGGACTACCCGGTAAGTATTCATAAAAGAAGGGTGTGAGAGTTCAATACATTCCAGTTGATAAATATCAACTTTTCGATTGAAAAAGAATTCGGCATATTCGTTATCCATCAGACCTCCCAATCTTTAATTAATGCTATATCTGCAGCAAGGTTAGGCTGGTTTTGAACAACTTCGAGTTGTGCATTTACCCGGTAAAGGTTGCCATTCACCTCATTGGTCTTGAACGAGTTCGGAATGAAGTTACACAGGTATTGCTGACGTGTTCCCTGATCAATCACCAGATCCGCATAAAATGAGGCTGGTTTATTCTGGTAGACCCGCCAGAACGCCATCATTTTATTGAAATCGGTTTTACTTAAATTCCAGTTCACATCAACAATATGGCTATTACGCTTCACATCGATGTAATAGCGACCACGCCCACCATCCATTTGCTGACGTTTCACATCATCACCCGGTGTTACGCCATAGCCGCTGGTCTGAGGATTTAGCTTTAACTTGTACATAACTTTCCTTCAGGTAATAAAAAACCACCTCGAAGGGTGGTTTGATGAAATAAGGTTTAGATATTTAAATTAATTACATAAACGATTTAACATTAAGAAATCGATTTAATAATAGTTTCTTTACCATCTTCAAAAATCTCTTTCACTACAAACTTGCAGTAAGCTCCATCTTGAGATGGTTCAGTCAGTAAAACTGGATTCACAAAATCTTTGATCTGTTTAAAACGGATCAATTCATAATTTCCATTTCTTTCCAACTGATAGTCCATTTTTACATCACAACTATACATAGTAGTTGACCCAATAACTGAAGTAAGCCTGAAAGTTAACTTCTTATTTGCGGGTACTTTAAACTCAAAAAACTCTTCACCATTATTTAAACTGATTGTGGGTTTAGGCATATTTAATTTTTTTGGCTCATGCATAGAGCCATACTTTGATAAATTATTTGAAATCTGCTTAGTTATTAGGTTTTTTGAAATTTTTTCACCCTTATTATTTTGATAACTAATATAGAACTGCACCATAGGTACATTACTTCTATAAACCCTTAAATTCGCTGTATCACCTGCTATTTCATCTTGATACATATTTGTGGATCTTACGAGATTATTTACCGCAGGAATGGCACATCCCGTAAGGCCTAAAAGTGTTATAGAAATTACAATTATTTTTTTCATGTCTTAACCATCAATTTTAATGCCAACAAACTCTATCACCTTGAAATTTAAATATTATGAAAATGAACCCTCCGAAAAGGGTTCAAATTATTAAGTACGATTTCTTCTCGCTGTCGTATTCTCAGTCAAAGACCGACTAATGGTTGAGTTTGGATTTGCGATTTGATCACTTACAAGCTTAGGTACCGTTCTTGGAAGCTGCTTATCCAGTTCATCTTTAACAATGATCCGGACTGTTTGCTCGTCCAGTTGTTCGGCTTCAACTGTTGCTCCACTCACCTGATTAATCACTTCAATTTTGAAATTGATAGTAGGTGTAGAAGGTTCAATTGAAGGCATAATCTCAGCTTGAGGTCGAGCAGCTTGACCTCTCGTGAAGTCCTGAACATCATCCAGATTTGAGCGATCCTGAACTAAACCATTGTATGAAAAGTAGACCTTGCCATCATGGAATAGGTCAGAACTTGCCGAAGATGCTAACTTAGGTGTGTCTCTATTACCCTTATAGATAATCTGAGTATCTTGAACCGGTTGATTAAAGATGTCCGATTGCTTTTGGCTTTCTATAAAGGCATTAGAGCTCATCATTGCACGGCGCATGACACTATCACCCGAGGCATTGTTATTGAGAAAAGCTTCAGGATTTGCACTCTTACGCATTTTCTCAACTAAACCAACTCCACCCCAGCGTTTAATGTCTTCTTGGGACCATACAATTTCGCCTTTGTGCACAGCACCCGCAACTTCATATTTCCCACCCCGACCTGTATAACCACCTTCAGCAAAACCTTGATCTTTGATTGCCCGGATGTTTGCAATGATGCTTGCACCTTGAGCAATAGCACTAGCAATCAAAGGAATGTTTGTTGGAAAACCTACCTTTGCTGCCTGAGCAATGCTTTGCTGAATCGCAATACCAGCAGCTGCAATGGCATAAGCTTTATCAGCGGCGAACATGATCTTATATGCTTTAGATTGCTCTCCAAACATTGAACCAAACATCGATGTAAGTGAACCCATCATTTGGCCACCAAATGCAATTTGGGTGTTCAAACGATCTTGCTGATATTTATCTTCAATATCCTGAGCATTCTGAGCATATTCGGCAGCAATCTGATTGCGTTGGTCCTGAGCAGCTTGAATGATTGCTGTTTTCTGGTTTTCGAAGTCCTGTTGCTTAATGAGTCCTGCTTCCATTTGTGCATTTAGAGTATCTAAACCATTTTTTTCATCAAGATCAGTAGCAGCAAATTGACTATCTGCTAAATCATTTGCAGCATTTAAACGGCTAAATCGTTCCTGATCCTGTCTGAAAAATTCTCCGGTACCATTCATATCGGCTTGGATATTACCCCAATTTTGAACAGCATTATTCACCTTATCACGAGTCTCTTTATCCTGACTGGCTTTAGACAATGCGATTAGCTTTTGCCGCTCTTCTATAGAAAGCTTGGTATTCTTAAGAATTTCCTCCCGTTCTAGTCTGTAACGTTCCTGCATGGCTTGAGTTTCGGAAAGCAATGATAAGCGTGCCTGAAATAAACGCTGTTCCTGAGCTAATTGCATTAACCCAAGTTCTTGCTTTAATTGTTGAGCTAATAGATCAACAGCCTCTTTACGCTGATCTTTAGTTAAATCTAGGTCATGCTCGGCCTCAAACTGACGCTTGGCATAGCTATCTTTTAATATTTGCTCTTCCGTCTTTGTGTAGTCTCGGAATGAATCAAGCTTAGTCTTTGTAGCTTGCTCAGCAATAGCAATATCATTATCTGCACGTGCTTGAAGTTCTGCTTTAATTTCGGCCTTGCGTTCTGGGCTAAAGTTAGCTTTATCAACATCCTCAAGTTTTTTGGCCAGATCATACCTAATCTTTGTTACTTGATTAGCAACCTCATTCTCTAATTGAAGACGAAGTTTTGCCTGCTCCTCGGCCATTTTAGTGGTATCTTGAATAAGCTTATCAAAGTCTTTTGATGAGATATCACCAGCAGAATAGCCATTAATACCAGCCATGTAACTTTGATAGTCTTTCCAGTATTGATTATTATTTTTACCAATACCTTTACCCTTCATTACATTGCCTTCACCTGCATGATATGCACGTACAGCCTTTTCTAAATCACCTTTAAAAAGCTTCAAAAGATAAGACATGTACTTAGCGGCACCTTCAGCAGATTGTGCTAAATCAGTGCGGTCTTTTACGCCATATTGCTTGGCAGTACCTTCGAGAAACTGAAATCCACCAGTGGCTCCGGTTTCTTTGTTATAGGCTTTTGCATTACCTCGAGATTCGATCATATGAATCGCGGATAATGTTCCTGATGGAAGTTTGTATTTAGACTCCAGATCTGCAAAGCCGAATTTTGAAGCATTTGCTAGGACTTTCGCATTTACATTTAGTACTTTTTGCTGATTTTTAAGCTCCTTGTTTTGCTCACGTATTGAATCAGTTCTAGCATCCGTGATGGCTTTGATTGATTCTTCTGCTTTCCAAGTATCCGTTAATGCTTTCATAGCCTCTCGGTCTGCTGCCTTAAGACCCTTAGCTAATGAATCTTTATAAAGCTTCAGTAAATCATTAGCCTGAGACTCAGAAAAACCCTTTTTCATTACTATCTCGACAAATTGCGTATCCCACAATTTATCTGCATACATTTTCTGTAAGGACTTTTGAGCCTCATCTGCAGCCTGTTTTGTATTCTTGATGGCATCAGCATGTTTCTGCTGCTCAATTGCTGCATTTTGTGCTTTGTTACCCGTTAAAGTAACTTCAATACCAAGCAATTTAATGGCTGTTTTGGTCTTATCAGCCTTTTCATAAGCTTCATTATATTTGTCGATTTGCTCCTTCAATGCATCTCTTAAGCTTGGGGGTAACTTCTGCTTAGCAAGTTGCTCCATAGCCTCCTTGTAGCTAATCGTGCCCAATCGAGCTTCATTAGAAATCCTTGTAAGTTCAACATTACCTGAATAGCCACCGATTTTGTAGACACCTTTTAGTTAGATAAAATGGCTAATTAACGAGGTGCTTATGAGCAGTAAACGATACCCTGAAGAATTCAAAATTGAAGCAGT
>NZ_JBBAXE010000027.1:0-29499 GCF_059800965.1 Acinetobacter sp. LT1 | reverse complement strand
AGTTTCTATCTGCATCACCGCCGATGGATGTGCATTATAGACCATCTCATCCCCTTTGCAACCTTTTTTTTAAATCAATATCATCAACTGGATACTTTTTAAGCTTTTTAGTCACTTTTAGATGAGATATTAAACTTTTTTTACGTTATCAACTTCATGTAGAATAGATTATTCGTGCAATAGTTTGGCATTAACTCACCATGTGGCAGTTCGCTAAAAAAGTATTTGTTTGCATACTTGTAGTGCTTGCTACGAGTGGGCCTTGTCATGCCAATTCAAAACATAATTTCTATGTACTTACTTTATCTATCCTAAGCTACAGTAAGTGGGAGAATGTAAATACTCCTACTCTTTGTGTAATTGATAACCCTTCTATTACATCTACTTTTCAATCTTACATCCAGCAAATGTCTTATAATTATCGTGTTCAAACTGTAAATGCGAAAGATTTTGCTCGGTCACATTGTCAGGCTGTCTATTTTTCTAGTACTTCTCCGCAGCAACAACAAAACCTTATTCAAAACTATCCTTATCATTCTTTACTTTCTTTAAGTGTTAATAATTCAGAGTGCGAGATAGGAAGTATCTTTTGTTTATATACTCAGAATAATTACACTACCTTTAAAGTTAACTTAGATGCTTTAAGTCACTCCAAAGTCCATATTGATCCGAGAGTATTACTCTTGGCTAAGAATGCGGAGTAAGGATCATGATATCAAAGTTGTATCAGTCCACTTCACTACACGCATTATTTAGAAAATCTCAATTTACTATTTTTGCTATTACTTTTTTTATTTGCTCTTTTACGTTTGTCTCAATTTCCGTTTTTACTATGGAAACTTATGCCAAACAGAATTTGCAATTGCTTAGTCATACTCTATTAGAGCGTATTCAGCCCGCAGTCGTGTTTAATGATAAAATTACAATAGAGCAGATTTTGAATGAATATACGAATGATCATTCAATTCGTACTATTCATATTTATGATTCAGAACATCATCTGATCGCCCAAAGTTTTAAATTATCAAGTCAAACTTCAATTTTAGAAGGCTGGTTTGATCACTGGTTTTTAAATGAGCCTGTTCATCTTACAATTTATCATCATGAGCAAAATGTAGGTGAACTTACACTTTTTGGTAGCTCTGAAAAAATATTGCAGTTCCTAAAAATGATTATGGTAGGACTTGCGATTGCAATGTTGTTTATTGTTTGCGCTTTATGGTGGTCAGTAAACTTAACTTATCGTCAAATTATGCAGGCTATTTACCCACTTACTAATATTGCTCAAATTGTAAGTGAACAAAAAGCTTATAATCTTCGTTTTCCTTATAACCGAATTAAAGAATTTCAAGATTTAAATACCGTTTTTAACGAGTTACTTGAAGAAATTCAAATATGGGATAATCAGCTGCAAAAGGAAAATCGTAAATTATCCTTTCAGGCTCATCACGACCAGCTCACCTTATTACCTAATAGACATTATTTTTACCAAATCCTTTTAGACATGTTTGAAGATAAAGGGTTTGATAATAAGTCTGCATTATTATTTATAGATAACAATAACTTCAAAGCAATTAATGACCAATTTGGCCATTTAGCTGGCGATGAAGTTTTAAAAGAAATGGCGAATCGCCTGCAAACTCGTTTGCGTCATCAAGATTTTATTGCAAGGTTAGGTGGTGATGAATTTGCTGTCATTTTGCATTCCATTAGTCATGCTGATCATTTAATATCTATTGCTGAAAATTTACTCGAAAGCTGTAAAGAACCTTTGCATCTAAATGGTCAAACCATTTACTTCAGTTTCAGTGTAGGTATTGCTTTATCACAATTTGCATCTAGCCCCGAAGATTTCATTATGCAAGCAGATCAAGCAATGTATAAGGCTAAAAATTCGGATGAACACTGGTTTATCTATAAACCTGAAAATTAAATTTAGGCTAATCTATGAATACAAGATCTTTAAAACTCTCTTTTATTGCATTGCTATGCATTACTCTTGCAGGGTGCCTGAGTTTTGGTCCATTAAAATATCGTCAAGTAAAATTGCTCAAAAAAGAAGGTTTCGTTCTTACTGATGAAGGCTGGACTTTAGGTTTACCAGAACGCTTATTATTTGACTTTAATAATGCGCAGTTAAAACAGAGTCATGAAGCTGAGTTAGTACGTCTGGCAAATCAACTGAATAAATATGACCTGAATAAATTGAAAATTGTTGGTCATACTGATGATGTTGGTGAGGCTACATATAACCAAAAGTTATCTGAAGAGCGTGCTCAAAGTGTGGCAAACCTTTTCTTAACACGTGGATTTAAAAAAGAAAACATCTACGTGATTGGCCGTGGTTCAACGCAACCTTATGTGCCAAATACAACCAATGAAAACCGAGCCATTAACCGACGTGTTGCGATTGTCGTTATTCCATAAGTAGATTTAACTCATAAAAAAGCCAATCCTCTGTGATTGGCTTTTTTATTTTAAACTAGCTCAATAATATCAATAGTTGGTGGCACTCTGAAACGCAAAGGAATTCCAACCATTCCTGTGCCAACGGTAACAAAGACATCCGCATGCTCATGAGAGTAGAAACCGCGCTTATGACCTAAAATTGATACTTTTTTCATAATATAGTTAGTCAACCATGGAAGCTCTACCTGCCCTCCATGTGTATGCCCAGATAACATTAATGGTCGATTCGGTAATTTAGGTACCATATCTACCGTATCGGGGTTATGGGACAAAATTAACCACGGCTTGTCTTGCGGTAAATCTGGCATAGAACGCATATCGGTTTTGCCTGCCCACAGGTCACCAATGCCAATCAAACGAAATTCTTCAAAATCAACAATCTTACCTTCAATATCAATAACTTCATTATAAAATAGGGCATCTTTTAATAGTTGCTGAATCGGTGGGCCAGGATATTGCTCATCATGATTTCCAGGAACCGAATATACAGGCGCCTGAATTTCTTTTAAAACACTTAATTCTTCAATCAGTCTATCTTCTGGCTCATATGTCCAATCACCAGCGACTACCACTAAATCAGGTTGCTGTTCATTTAATTTTCTAACGATGGTTTTGAGCTGACGTTCATGCCCTGAAAATAAACCGATATGTAAATCTGCAATTAAGGCTACTTTTACTGGTTTATCAAAACTACGATCCGGATTTAACCGATATTGATGAGTATCGACACGCACCAAATGAGGTTCAATAAATCGGGCGTAAATTAACACGCCACTTAAGAAAAAGATGAAAATACCTTGATGAATTGAATAGTAACCAATCCAAGCAGCATATAAATTAAAAAACCAGAGAGGAATAAGTAGATAAGAGAGATAAAATGCGAGTAGATGTACAAAAGCTTTAAATGGATGAATCGTCTCGGTTCGTGATTGATGAATCCAAGCCTCAGAAATTCCCCATAGAGCAAGTATTGAAAAAATAAAGTAAAAACAAAAAATGATTGAATTTGGATTCCACATTACGACTCTCGACTTATCTTATATTGATTGCTAGTAATCAAATTCAATATTTATCTTTCAATATGCACGAATTATACTCTAGCTCACCTTATCGTATGTACTGATTATGGCACAATCCTTTCATTCCAAACAGCTTCAAACGAATCAACAAGCTAAAGGCTTTTTGATAAAAGCCTCTATAGTCCTATGTTCAAGTTTTGCTGTGGGTTTGACAGGATGTAGTACTCTGCCAAAACATGGTGTTGAGCCTGTGCAATATGCAAAGGACATTGATACCTCTGAGACTTCACTTGCCAAAATTATTACACCTTTACGCCAGCAAAATCCAAAGTTAACGGGTTTCCATGTTCTAAATGATCCTCTGGAGGCACTAGCGGCTCGACTTAGATTAATTGATAAAGCCGAAAAGACTTTAGATTTACAATATTACATTTGGGACAACGACAAAGTTGGTGCTTTAGCCTTACACGCGATTATTCGTGCAGCTGATCGAGGTGTAAAAGTCCGACTTCTTATTGATGACAATAATGCAAAAAAAATGGAAGGGATTTTACTGGCCCTTTCTCAGCATAAAAATATTGAAGTTAAGCTTTTTAATCCCTACCGTTTCCGCAAATACCGTGCGATGGATATGTTGCTGGATTTAAAACGTATCAATCGTCGTATGCACAATAAAAGTTTTATTGCAGACAATGAGGTTGCTCTTATTGGCGGGCGCAACATGACCAATCAATATTACAATGTAAGCGATAGCTATCAGTTTTCTGATGTCGATGTAATGTTGGTAGGCGCTGCTGTTGATGATATCGTAAATTCGTTTGATGATTACTGGAATCATGAATATGCATATTCAGTTCAAAGTATCGTAAGCCCTGAGCAGCACCGTTTACGCTATGAAGGCTTAAAAGAACAACTCGAAGCACACTATCAACAAGCTACCGTTCAAAACTTTTTAAACTTAACCGCAAAATCTCATGCATTTGATCAATGGCTAAATCATAATATTCAATTCGATTGGGTCAAAGCAGAAGTGGTAAAAGACTCACCTGATAAAATCAAATCGAAAGCTAAGAAAGAAGAACACCTCAATTTCCAGCTAATTAATCATTTGGAAAAACCAGAAAGTAACGTTGACTTAATCTCTGCTTATTTTATTCCTGAAAAACAAGGTGCCAAGATTTTAAGCACGCTTGCCAAAGAAGGTGTTGAGGTTCGCGTTTTAACGAACTCTTTCAAAGCGAATGACGTTGCTGTTGTACATGCCTTTTATGGGAAATACCGTAAAGAGCTGCTTAAAAACGGCGTACAACTTTATGAATTTTTACCAACACCAGATAAAAGAGATTTAAATAAAAATACAGATGAGCTTGCCACTAAAGCTAAAGTAAATATGAAAGGGCTAAGCCGATCAAGTTTGCATACTAAACTTATGGCATTAGATGAGCAGGTTTTTATTGGTTCATTTAACTTTGATCCGCGCTCAGCTTACTTAAATACTGAAATTGGTGTGATTTTAGATAGCCCATCACTGGCTAAGACGATTCACCATACAATGGATGAAAATTTAAATAAGTATGCTTATAAATTAAAGCTCGATACTAACAATCATATTTATTGGCAGCAAGAAACTCCAAATGGTCCTGTAATTTATAGACAGGAACCTGAGATGAAATGGTGGCAAAAAGCAGGCATGAAGTTTCTTTCATGGCTGCCACTTGAAGGATTTATGTAATTAGTTTCTTGGCTTAAGTACTTTCTGATGTAGTTGGGCCAAACCTTCCACCATTTTTTCTTGAACTTCGCGCGTTAAACTTTTGACGTCATGCCCTTCCACTGAAATAGGAGGCAAAGTTAACAGATGAGCTGTTACTTTAGGCATTTCAAGTACGCGTTGAATATGTTCGGCAAATGTCATGTCACCGATGAATGGCGCAACTGTATCTAATTGTCCATCGCGATTTACATAACAAATCAAACAAACCTGTACTGGACGCTGTGCTTCAATCGCTGCTCCTAGTAATCGTCCATGTACTTTTTTAACAGAATGCCCATCTGTAGTTGTGGCTTCAGGGAAAAATAATACTGGAATATTCTGTTTTAAAAATTCAGCAATTTGCTCACGAATTCTGACGGAATCGCCAGATCCACGCTTAATAAATAACGTTCCACCACTTTTGGCTAAATTTCCAAGAATAGGCCAATTTTCAATTTCAGCTTTAGCCAGAAAGAAAACTCGTGCACCAGAACCTAGAACTGCAACATCTAGCCAAGAAATATGATTACTTACCCATAAAGCTGGTTCTCTAGGAATTGTGCCATGTACTTCTATATCTAAATTGAAAACCTGACATAAACGGCGGCAAAAGTATTGGACATAACGTGTATTAACAGGATTATTAGGATCTTTATAAAGCCCATGTCGATAAACTAGATAAAAACCTTCACTAATTGCGGCCGTGGCAGAAGTGACCTTTTTTCCGTATAAACCTATTTTTGATAATTTCTTTAACGTTGAATTAACTATACTTTGCGTTTGAGCCATAAAATTTCACTAACGATTAATCATTGTTATACCCATCTCGAGTCATTCTATACGTTTCGTAATAAACTTGCATTGACGATAGAGAACGGCAAATAAAATAAATCTGAACATTAGACTAATCTCATATAACTAATCTAAAGGATGAGAACAAACGCTTTCCCCTTTTGCTTAAGTTTCCTCTAGAATAAAGTTTTCCCATTTTCAGGATTTATAGCCACGTGGAATATGTTGATCGGCATCAAGGCGGTGAACGCACAATCTTAGTGAGTGTTTCTGTACAATTATTAGATGATCTGGATGCCGAAGAGTTTGCTCTACTTGCACAGTCTGCTGGTGCAGATATCCTTGAACATATTAAGGTTCAGCGTAATAAGCCTAATCCTAAATTTTTTATTGGCTCAGGAAAAGTCGAAGAAATTGCAGAGCAAGTTCAGGAGCTAGAAGCGAGTCTGGTTATTTTTGACCATGCGTTATCACCTGCTCAAGAACGAAATCTAGAAAGAATATTAAAATGCCGAGTTATTGACCGCACAGGCTTAATTTTAGATATTTTTGCGCTGCGTGCCCGTACGCATGAAGGTAAGTTACAGGTCGAACTTGCTCAGCTTAAACATTTATCTACTCGTCTTATTCGTGGTTGGTCTGCCGACTTTGAACAACAAAAAGGTGGTATCGGCTTACGTGGTCCTGGTGAAACACAACTAGAGACAGATCGCCGTCTCATTCGTGTTCGTATTACCCAATTAAAAGATAAATTAGACAAAGTCCAACAGACTCGTATGCAAGGGCGTGCTGCAAGACAAAAGGCAGCTATTCCAACAGTTTCATTAGTAGGTTATACCAACGCTGGTAAATCGACTTTATTTAATATTTTAGCTAATAGTGATGTCTACGCAGCTGATCAACTATTTGCAACACTCGATCCAACCCTACGCCGTTTAGACTGGGATGGTATCGGTACTGTTGTGCTAGCAGACACAGTAGGTTTTGTACGAAACTTACAGCATGATTTGGTTGAATCATTTAAAGCAACACTTGAAGAAACACTAGAAGCGACCCTTTTACTGCATGTTATTGATAGTAGTAGCCATGACGTGCTTGACCAAATTGAAGCGGTTGAAGGTGTATTAAAAGACATTGGCGCTGATGCTCCCGTACTTCGGGTGTACAACAAAATTGATCTAAGTGGTGAAGAGGCCAAAATTATTTATGCCGAACCACATGTACCAGATCGAGTGTATGTTTCAGCTCATTCTGGTCAAGGTCTAGAGTTACTCCAAAAAGCAGTACAAGAATGCTTAATGGGCCAAATTCAAAAGTTTTCACTCGTTCTTAAGCCTGCTTATGGCAAATTACGTACTCAACTTTATGCCTTAAATGTTATTGAGTCTGAACATTATGATGATGCGGGCTTATTACATATTGATGTGAAGATTGCACCACATAAGTTAGAAAAGCTTATTCGCCAAGCAAAACTGCCCTTAGATGAAATCTTGGGAGAACACGCGAGTCAATTTAAGCGCCCCTTGGAAGAGTTTGAAATCAAGGGCGATATCAGTTAAAACTTGATAAGTAAACTTTTAGAGATAAAAAATATGGATAAGATCAAAAGTATAGACTGGACAGCATGGGTAATTACATTACTACTCATTATTGGTTTTCGTGAAGGCTCTGTCGTTGTCATGCGTGCTTTTGGTCATCCAGAATTAGGTAATCTGGTCGGTTTAATCAGCTTACTTATTATTTTACTGATTTGGAGAAAGTTTAAAAAAATTCCACTTCGAATAGTAGATACCAATAATAAAATCATGAAAGAAAGTGGATTCGCGTTTTTACCTATCTGTGCAGGTTCATTAATTATGCTCGTACATATGGGTAAGGAAATTCCATTATTTCTTTTTGTTTTAGTGGTCAGTACCCTTATACCTTTGTGGGTCTATGCAAAAATGGCAAAACGTTGGTTATAAGGAGAATAAAATGTTTACGATTTTCTACGGATTTTTGATCACACTCATTGGTTATCTGTGTGCAAAGCCTTTAAACCGACGTTTTCCGCAAGTTCCACTTTTAGTTTTCGGCATGTTCATTGTAATTGGCTTACTTTCAGTTCTACATGTACCATATGAACAGTATCGTCTTTATGTGAATGACTTATTCGGTCATCTATTAGGTTATGTCACCGTAGCATTAGCCATCCCTTTAGCTGCAATGCGTTACGATGATCTTCCAATTAAATCGGTCATTGGTATTTTACTTTTTGCAAGTATTAGCGCAGTTGCCCTACCTATGGGGCTGGCTTACTTATTACATATGTCTGAACCTACCATTCTTGCATTTGCCACCCGTGCAGTAACTACTCCAATTGCTCTGAACATCGCAACTTTATTACATGCTCCCGAAACACTCGTAACCCTTATTGTTATTTTGTCTGGGGTAATTGGCGCAGCATTCTCACCATTCTTACTTAAACATATTCATGATGAGAGAGCATCAGGTTTAGCCTTAGGTTTAGCTGCACACGCCATCGGAACAGCTCAAGCTTGGCAGCGTGGGCCTGTTGCAGGTCGTTACGCTGCATTTGGTATGGCATTGAATGGTGTATTTACTGCAATTTGGCTACCAACATTAATGTTGTCTTTTGGAACACCATAATTAAGAAGTTGATTAAATAAACATTGAACGGTCTATCAATTCCAAATAAGATGACCTTTCAAAGTTAAAAGGATTTTTAATTATGGGGAAAATTTTTATTGGAGCTCTGCTCTTATTGGGGATTAATACTGCTACATTTGCAGCAGATATTACAGGTCTCTGGCAAACAATTGATGATAAGACAGGTGCTCCCAAAGCACAGGTAGAAATACGAAAAGAAGCGAACGGGACATATGCTGGGAAAATTATCAAAGTAACGCCACGCCCAGGTTATACGCCTAAAGAAATTTGTGATAATTGCCCTGCGCCATATACCAATAAACCGATTTTAGGTCTGGATATCGCAACTGGTTTAAAACAGGTAGATGGACTGAACTATACTGGCGGTAAAATTTTAGATCCGAATACTGGTAAAGTTTACGGGCTTAAAGCAAAACTTAGTTCAACTGGCAAACGCTTACATATGCGCGGCTATCTCGGAGTTTCAGCTTTAGGGCGTAATCAAATCTGGATTCGAGTAGAATAATAGTTCCTAATAAAAAAGCCGCAGAAGCGGCTTTTTTATTTTTAGCTCAGCTACAAGCTTCATCTTACGTTCATAGCAAAGCATTGCTTTTCTTATATTTGCACAGGATTTTCAACAGAAAAAATTTCTTTGTCTTCAAATCGATAAGCCATTAATTTTCTGCCCCAAACACAGCCACCATCGATATTCTGGATCTGCTCATTAATAGTTCGGCCCTCGAGCGCAGCCCAATGACCAAAAATAATCTGATGAGTTTGTGCGGCTTTGCTCGGAAATTCAAACCAAGGGAAATAACCTTCCGGCATTGGTGCATCCAAAGAATCTTTAAAACTAAACTCTAAAGCCCCTTCGGCATTGGTTAAACGCATGCGAGTCAAATAATTGGTAATACAACGTAAACGCGCAGAACCAGTTAGGTTATCTTCCCACAAATCTGGTTTAGAACCATACATGTCTGCTAAAAAAGCATCCAATACAGATAAATCTTCGTTTGCGAGTACAGCCTCGACCTCTTTTGCCAACGTTACAGTTTTTTGCGCATCCCAAATACAAGGTATGCCAGCATGAGTAAGGATCGTATGCTCGTTTGGCAATAAACATAATGGCTGTTTACGTAACCAATCGATTAACTCATCACCATCAATAGCATCAATAACGTCTTGGGTACGATCTTTTTCTTTAATCTCTTTTAAACCACGCGCACCCGCAATTAAAGTCAGGTCATGATTTCCAAGTACAGTTGCAGCAGCTCCACGATCAGCAAGCTTTTTAATAAAACGTAATGCCCCTACCGAGTTTTCACCACGTGCGACTAAATCACCAGCAAACCATAAAAAGTCTTGATCTGGATCAAAACGTATTTCTTTAAGCAAGGCTTTTAGAGCTTCAAAACACCCCTGCACATCACCAATAACATAGTTAAAACGCTTAGTCATTTACGCCACCATTTGATCGGCCAAAGCAACAAATTGGGCAAGTGTTAAGGTCTCTGGACGAGCCATCGGATCAACACCAGCTTTTTCAAAGCCATCTTCTGCAATCATACCTTTAAGACTGTTTCTTAATGTTTTGCGGCGCTGAGTAAATACATGGGCAACCAGTCGAGCTAAAGCTTTTTCATCTTTTGCTGTAATTGGCTTTTGATCATAAGGAACAAGGCGGAAAACAGCGCTCGTTACTTTAGGTGGTGGGTTAAATGCACCAGCTGGCACTTCAAATAAAAATGTTGGTTGACAGTAATACTGAATCATTACCGACAAACGTCCATATTCTTTCGTATTCGGTTCAGCAGTAATACGGTCAACCACTTCTTTTTGCAGCATAAAGTGCATATCTTTAACTTTGCTGCCAAATTCCAAGAGATGAAAAAGTAATGGGGTGGAAATGTTATAAGGTAAGTTACCGACTACACGTAATGGTCGGCCATCTTTTACCAGTTCGCTAAAGTCATATTTTAATGCGTCAGCTTCTATAATCGTCAAACGTTCAGGATGTAGAACACGTTCTGGTAGCCCAGCAGCTAAGTCACGATCTAGTTCCACTACTGTTAATGCATCACACTCCCCAATTAAAGGAGAGGTTAAGGCAGCTAAACCAGGTCCAATCTCAACAATATTGTCGCCTGTACGCGGACTTACAGAGCGCACAATTTTGGCAATGACTCGTTGATCATGTAAGAAGTTTTGACCAAAACGTTTACGAGCTTTATGCCCTTCATCTTTCGGGTTTAGGGCATTAATTTGATACATAGAACATTTCCAACATGAAAAATTTAGCTCGCTGCTAAAGATAAAGCTAAATCAACAGCGACATTTAAACTTGAGCTTTTTGCCAAACCAGTCCCAGCCAAAGACAATGCAGTGCCATGGTCAACCGAAGTTCGAATGAAAGGCAAACCCAATGTAATATTGATGGCTTCACCAAACCCTTGTGATTTTAACACAGGTAAACCTTGATCATGGTACATGGCAAGTACAGCATCTGCATTTTTAAGATGTTCTGGAGTAAACAAGGTATCTGCCGGCAAGCTTAAACTCATTTTAAACCCTTGCGCTCGATAACTTTCGAGTACTGGATTAATGGTTTCAATCTCTTCACGACCCAAATAACCATCTTCACCTGCATGAGGATTTAAACCACACACGAGTACACGTGGGTCTGTAATCTTAAATTTAGTTTTTAAGTCATGCAGTAAAATATCAATGACCTGATGCAATCGCTCTTTGGTAATTGCATCCGCTACATCTCTTAAGGGTAAATGTGTAGTTGCTAAGGCGACACGTAAAGTTTTGGTTGCAAGCATCATTACGACACGCTCTACACCTGCAAACTCTTGATAGTATTCAGTGTGACCACTAAACAAAATACCAGCATCATTAATAACCGATTTTTGCACGGGTGCCGTGGCTACTCCCACACTTTTACCAGACATTGCATAATCAGCTGAACGACGCAGTTGCTCTAATACATAAGCTGCATTAGCTGGGTTTAATTGACCATCAATGACAGCTGCTTCTAAAGGCACATGTTCTATATAGAGTTCATTCAGAGATGACGATTCAGGCTGTCCGGTATATTCTATAAATTGAATATCGACCCCAATTTTTTGGGCACGTTGCTCTAATAAGTCTCGGTCACCCAAGATAACAACAGGGCGTTCATCAACCCGCTTAGCCAAGCTCAAACAGATATCTGGACCAATACCAGCCGGCTCACCGGAAGTGACATATAATGGCAGCACAATCACTCCAGACACATAACAAGAATGTGTTTGATTTTAACATATCTGACATTCATCAGTTTATGGATTAAATTATATGGCTTAAACTGGATTTTTCTTGTGAGTTTGGACAAACTCGTTTAGAATGCTCGCTCCTTTTGTTTGGACAGATTCCATAGTCCAAACCAACTATAATAGGTAGTGGTTTAATGAAAACTCTCAGCGCTAAGCCAGCTGAAGTTCAACATGACTGGTATGTTGTTGATGCTTCTGGCAAAACTTTAGGTCGCCTTGCGACTGAAATCGCTCGTCGTTTACGCGGTAAGCACAAAACTTCTTATACTCCTCACGTTGACACTGGCGATTACATCGTTGTGATTAATGCTGAACAAGTTCAAGTGACTGGTAAAAAATCACTTGATAAGAAATATTATCGCCATACTGGTTTCCCTGGTGGTATCCGTGAGACTAACTTCGAGAAGTTAATTGCTCACAAACCTGAAGCTGTTCTTGAAAAAGCGGTTAAAGGCATGTTACCAAAAGGTCCTCTTGGTTATGCAATGATCAAAAAAATGAAAGTGTACGCTGGTACTGAGCATCCGCATGCTGCTCAACAGCCACAAGTTTTGGACATCTAAGGGATACAGCACATGGCTACTAATTATGGTACAGGTCGCCGTAAGACCGCAACTGCACGTGTTTTCTTGTCAGCTGGTACAGGTAAACTCGTTATTAACAACCGTACTTTAGAGCAATATTTCGGTCGTGAAACTGCTCGTATGGTTGTTCGTCAACCTTTAGAACTTTTAGAAGTTACTGAAAAGTTTGACCTTTACATCACTGTTAAAGGTGGTGGTATCGGTGGTCAAGCTGGCGCGATCCGTCACGGTATTACTCGTGCGCTTATCGCTGCTGACGAAACTTTAAAACCTGTTCTACGTCAAGCTGGTTTCGTTACTCGTGATGCTCGTGAAGTTGAACGTAAGAAACTTGGTTTACGTAAAGCTCGTAAGCGTCCTCAATTCTCTAAACGTTAATTCGTTTATCGATTTGGACAAAAAGCCTTGGATTTTTCCAAGGCTTTTTTATTATGAAAATAGAGCCAGCAAATACAAACTTATAAATATAAACAAACTATCTCTTTAGAACCGTGATTTCCTACAGCATTTTTAGTATCCTAATCGATTCACTCAACCACGTCGTCTTGTGATATGTCGGTCGAAAACACCTCTATTCAGGGGATTACCCTTTACAGTCATGCTGATGATTTCCGTTCTCATTGGATTCGTTTCTTATTAGCAGAAAAACAAATCAAATATCAATTAATCATAACTGACCATGAAGACGAAGATTTAGCCAGCTTAAATCCTTACAACCAATTACCGATGTTGGTCGAACAAAATCTTAAATTATTTTCAGCGCCTATCATCGCTGAATATTTAGATGATCGTTATCGTCAAAGTAAGCTTTATGCTGATGCACCTATGATGCGTGCGGAACAGCGTCAGTATATCTGGAGACTTGAAAACGACTGGTTTAAGTTAGCAGATCACATGTTAAAACATGCTGACTCACTAAATGTCGAACAAAAGCAAAAAGCTCAAAAAGAACTACGTGAAACATTAATTTCACTTACTCCCCTATTTCAGCATTTTCCGTATTTCATGTCTGAGAATTTTACAATCTTAGACTGCATGCTTGCGCCTATCTTTTTAAGATTAAATAGCATGGGAATTGATTTACCCAAACAGCACTGTCGACCTATATTTTTGTACTGTAAACGTATCTTTGAACGGCCTTCTTTTGCTAAATCAATGACGCCTCAAGAGAAAAACCGTTACAATGAACTATTAAATATGGAATAGCGTGATATGTCTGAGCAAACTATTGATTTAACCCCTACACGTCCTTATCTTGCTCGTGCAATCTATGAATGGATTTGTGATAACCAGCTTACTCCTTATCTATTAGTTGATGCGACACAACCGTATACCGACGTTCCGCAACAATTTGTTAAAGATGGGCAAATTGTTCTAAATATTGTGCCCCATGCAGTTCATCAATTGCTTATTACCAATGAAGCTATTACTTTTTCAGCTCGTTTTGGCGGAGCATCAAAAGACATTTATGTTCCTATTCAAGCGGTTTTAGGGATTTATGCACGAGAAAATGGACAAGGTTTATTCTTTGATCCTGAAGAATATGCCAATGTAACACCTGTAGAAAATACAGTAGAGTCAGAAGTACAAGAAGCAACTGAAACAACATCGACTAAGAAAAAACCATCGTTAAGAATTTTAGATTAAATTTAGAGGAAGAAAGCATGGCATTTGATTTAGTCCAATACTTTGCTGAGCAGATAAAAATTCAAAAGCCTCAGCTTTTAAATCAATATCCAGTTAATGAAAAAAATAAACTGATTGATGAGGTGAATATTCTTACGCTTGGAAAACTGATTAGTTTATGGCGTCAGAATGATAATAAGATTTATCAAGAAATCAAAACCTCAGATCCACTTTATATTCAAGAAGTTGCTCGTCATTTAACGACTTCTAAACATAATCAGTCGACTTTAAAAAATTCAGAACTAGAACAGAGTATTTCTGAGATTTTAACTTTGCAGTTAGCAGAACTTAATCAGCTCGATGAAACAGGTGGTTTTGGGCATAATGGCTTAAAAGAATTAATTTTAGGTCAGATTGAACACTTATCAGGTCAAGCTGAAGATTGGGTTTGGTCAACAAACCACCTAAATGAATTAATTGGTTCTAAACCTGTGGAACAAGAAGAGCTATCATTGGATACAACAATGAAGGAGTTCAACCAAATGGTTCACCAAGCCCAACCTCATCATGATGACGTGCATATTGAAGAACAAGCTGCAGAAATTTCTGTACCTACATGGTCAAAGATTGTTGCCCCTGTAGTTGCTTTAGCAATTTTGGGCTATCTCTACTGTATTTATACACAGCTCGTTTAATTTGATTTTTATATAAAAAAAGGGGAATTCATTATTCCCCTTTTTATGATTAAAATTAGAATATTTTATTTTTCAATATTTTATTAACATTCTATTACAATTGTTTTATTCAGATTTTAAAATATATAATGTAAAACTCAGCACAATATTAAAAGTATAATGTAAAAATAATCTTATAATATTTTTTATAATCTGACATTTTCTGTCACTTATTTCCCAAAACAACAATTTCTCTATTTCTTTGATTTATTGACTTCAAATTGAGCAGAAATATAATGAATTTCAACTACTTTTAGGAAAAAGTAGTAAATATAATTTTAGAATCCTGAGAGATAAAAACATGGCTAAACTTTCTTTAGATAGCTTAACTGAAATTAATGGTTTTATTGCATCTGCACTTGTTGATTCAGAAAGTGGTTTATCACTTGCAACTCAAGGTGGTGGGGAAATTGATTTAGAATTGGCAGCTGCCGGCAATACAGAAGTAATCCGCGCAAAACGAAACATCGCCAATGCTTTGAAATTAAATGACAATATTGAAGACATTTTAATTACATTAGGTAAGGCTTACCATTTAATTAGACCTCTAGAAAGTAATAATAATTTATTCCTTTACTTAGTCCTTGACCGGAGTAAGTCAAATTTAGCAATGGCTCGCCACGAGTTAAAGTCTTTTGAAAAAGAGTTAGACTTTAGCTAATTAATCTGAAATGTGCTTTTTATACCTATTATAAAGAGCACATTAAAACCCCTCTCTTATTCAATAAAATTTAATGTGATACTATGGATAGGCATTGCATAAATATTGCAACCTCTGGTTTAAGCTTAAAAGTTTCGGATGAATTAAAAACTTTAATCAGAAATTTAATATCTAATCAGCACGATATTAATTGGGTTAATATTTCTAATATTCATATTGATCTATTATTAATTAACGAAAACTTTTTTGATTCAGATAATATTCAAAATATTCTTCAAAAGAAAAAATGTCCTTATTTAAAAATTAGTAAAACTCCCTCAAAAAATGGATATCAAGTTGATGAACACACCCTGCATCTGCCACTAGAAAAAGTAGAGTCTTTACTTAACTGGATAGAAATAAACTTATTATCGTATTTGAACAAAAAAAATACTGCTGTAGTTTCAGATTTATCAAATGAGCTACTTTTGATTGATGATAAGTTTATAAGGAATTTACACAGTCCAGAAAATGCCAGACTACATATTTTTGATGATAAAGGTACTCTAGCCATTATTGATAATAGAACTCAAATTGCTTGGTTAGAGCCATCACGCCAACATACGCGAACCAATCAAAGCTTTGATTTTACTTTTGCTAATACTTCAGACTTCACTAAGGTTTCGCGTAAAAAAGATTATTATTTACAGGACTGGTTATGGAATCTGATTTGGAATTCAAACAGTTTTGAAAATCTAGCCTCGAAGGATAGCTATTTTAAAATTGATCATTGGCCACAGCCCTATCAAAAAGAATATAGAAAAGTGAGCCTACAACTCTCTGCATGCTTTATACAGGGAGCAAAAATTACTGATGTGGCTAACCAGCTTAACTTATCAATTGGTGATGTCTTACGCTTCGTTACAGCTTGCTTAATGGCAAATAATGGAAAATTTGTTTCTGCAAGCAAATGCACTTACACACCCAATTCGTACTTAAAGAATTCAAATACAGAGAATCATTTTTTAAAAAATTTTATAGGGAAAATTAGACGGCGATTTGGTCTTTAAGGGAAGTTATGATTATACAGCAATATAAAATTGTCTTTGCAGGTAGCATGGGGGCAGGAAAAACAGAAGCGATTAAATCGCTATCTGAAATTCCAATTCTAGAAACAGAAGCATTCAATACAGATGTTCAAAGCCACCAGAAAATCCAGACCACTGTAGGTATTGATTATGGCGAAATTACTTTAGATGACGGAATCAAAATCGGACTCTATGGAACCCCAGGACAAAGCCGTTTTGATTTTATATGGTCGGTCATTTGTGAAGGTGCAATCGGTGTTATTTTATTATTAGATCATAATAGCTCTAATCCAATTGCCGAGTTAGAAAGCTATTTAGAAACCTTTAAAAATTATAACGACAATATTGCGATTGGTATTACTCATGTTGACGAAAATAAAGAGTCATCACTTCAACAATATCGTCATTGGATAAAAGCAAATGCACTACCATACCCTCTTTTTTTTATTGATGCACGTGAGCAAGAACAAATTTTAATGATGGTTGAATCATTAATTGCATCACTTGAAGTCAAGGTAGGCTCAACATCTCAAGGGAATGATCATGCTTAGTATCCCAACTCAAAAACGAACCGCTCCAACACAGTTACTACAACTTGCAAAAGCCGAAGCTCATAATATTTTGATGAATACGCGTGGTGTAGATTTTGTCATGATTTGCTCTTCTGATGGTTTTGAATTAGCAACAGTGAGCCACAAGAACCACCATAACACTACTAAGTTAGCAGCCGTAAGTAGCTCAATTTTGGCAATGGTCACTGCATTTTTAAAAGAGATTCAACTGACGGGCTGTAACAACATTACTTTAGATGCAGATAATGGCAAGGCCATTTTAACTGCTATTCCTGCTGTTCATCACCCAATGGTCATGGTTACGCTAAGTAATAAAGAAGTCCTTTTAGGTCAACTACTATATAGCCTAAAAAAAGCAAGTCAGACAATTGCAGAGGCCGATGGAGAATAAATCAGGACTCCTCATTTAAAGTAAAATACCGCTCATATAGAGCGGTATTTTTTACTAGATTTGAATAGTAAATAACATCTGCCGTTTTTTTACTTGCTGCCCTTGCTGACCTAAAACATCATCAACTATTCCATCAACATCCGATTTAATCTGCTGTTGGATTTTCATGGCTTCAAGCACTAATAAAGTTTGGCCTTTTATGACTTGATCACCTTTATTGACCAGAATATTCACCACAGTACCATCCATTGGTGCACGAATTTTACCATCTCCGGCAACATCGGCAGCTTCTGGTGCAGCATAAGTTACATTGCGAATTGCGACATTGCCATTATTTTGATCTAAATAAAGCTGATCATCATTTAATACATATTGCACACGGCGACGTACACCATCAATTAAATAAACTAATTGCTCTGGCATTCTCTCAAGCACTTCAATACAAACTGATTGATCACAGAGCTCTACCGTAAACGTGTTATTTACAGATGAAAGCTGTAATTGAATTTGCTGATCATCATATTTAAGTTTTAATGGTAACGACACGCCAAGACCCGTTTGCCATGCCACAGTTCCTTTTCTTTGGCTAAATAATGCCGCAGCAATAGCTAAGGTTTCTAAAGATAGAACCTGCTTATGCAGACTGCTGTCGTTTTGAAAATGCTGTTGAATGAATGCAGTATTAGTATCCCCTGCAACCACGATTGGATGACGCAGTAAATTGACCAAAAACTGCTTATTACTATTTACACCTAGCAACACACAGTCATCAACTGCACGAGCGAGTAAGCGAATCGCATCCTCACGGGTTTTCCCATAGGCAATCACCTTTGCTACCATCGGATCGTAAAATGGACTAACTTCATCAGTTGCTAACATGCCATGATCGATTCGAACATTTGACAAAGCTGCAGGCTTCCAACGTAAAATTTTTCCTGTTTGTGGCAAAAAATCCTGACGTGGGTCTTCTGCATACAAACGCACTTCGATCGCATGTCCATTTAAGGTCAATTCCTGTTGCTTTAAAGGTAACTGCTCACCATTCGCCACACGTAACTGCCATTCAACTAAATCCAACCCTGTAATAAGCTCAGTGACCGGATGTTCTACCTGCAAACGGGTATTCATCTCCAAAAAGTAAAATGCACCCGATGCATCTAGCAAAAACTCAACTGTACCTGCCCCAACATAAGCACATGTTTTTGCCGCTGCTACGGCTGCCTCACCCATTTTCTGACGCAGTTCAGGCGTCATCACCGGACATGGAGCTTCTTCAACTACTTTTTGATGACGGCGCTGAATTGAACAATCACGTTCAAACAAATACACATAATTGCCGTGAGTATCACCAAAAACCTGAATTTCGACATGGCGTGGAGCAATGACTGCTTTTTCCAAAATGAGCTCGCCAGAACCAAAAGCATTTTCAGCTTCTGAACGTGCGGTTTGTAATGCCTCAAACAACTCGGATGCTTGCTGTACCAAACGCATGCCACGACCGCCACCACCCGCAGAAGCTTTGACCATAATTGGAAAGCCAATCTGCTCAGCTTGAGTTGCTAAATATTCGAGATCTTGTCGGTCACCTTCATACCCCGGCACACAAGGGACGCCCGCCTCAATCATGGCGATTTTTGAAAGGCGTTTACTGCCCATTAACTCAATTGCAGAAGCGGTAGGCCCAATAAAGGTAATCTGGTTGTCGATACATGCCTGAGCAAAATCAGTATTTTCTGACAAAAAACCATAGCCGGGGTGAACTGCATCCGCCCCTGTTTTTTTGCAAGCTTCAATAATTTTAGCGATGGAGAGATAAGACTCTGATACTTTTGAAGCACCAATATAAACAGCTTCATCAGCCTCTTGCACATGGCGAGCATTACGGTCTGCATCGGAATAAACTGCGACGGTTTGGTAACCCATTGCCTTGGCTGTTTGCATCACGCGAACTGCAATCTCACCACGATTGGCAACTAGTATTTTTGAAAATTTCATTATTTTTATCCTTATCTCTTATGATTCATCGGCCCAATTTGGTAACCTTTTCTGGATAAAAGCCATTGTTCCTTCTTGTCCTTCAGCACCACCAACCGCTTGAGCAAACTGCTGTGCAGCATCGTTAAGCAATTCATTTAAAGGTTCATTGAGCGTTCGATGTAACAGTGCTTTAGTCGCACGCGAAGCTTGAGGAGCTGCTCGTTTAATTTGCTGAATTGTTTCTTGTAAAGCTTGCTCAAGTTCAATTTCATTATGTGCAATTTGATGAACCACACCGACATTCAGTGCCGTATGCCCTTCAAAGCGCATACCTAATAAAGCTAATCGACGAGCTTGAGTTAGACCAATACGTTTCACTACAAAAGGAGCAATTTGCGCAGGAATCAAACCAAGTCCAGTTTCAGGTAAACCAAACTGAGCATTGTCACGGCTAATGGCAACATCGGAAACACATGCCAGACCAAAACCACCGCCTAACACTGCGCCTTCTAAAATCACCACAACCGTTTGCGGTGCGGCTTCAACTTGCTCAAGCAAGGCACCAAAACGGCGGTTAAAGTCCACATAAGGTTGTAGACTGCCAACATTAGCTGCCTCAACACGTAAAGTTGCCATGTCTTTAATGTCACCACCCGCACAAAAAGTTCCACCTTCCCCACGGATAATTACCGCGCGAATTGAAAGGTCATCGCGAATGGCAGCAAAAACTTGCTGAATTGCATTGACCATATTCAAGTTCATGGCATTACGGCTCTCTGGTCGATTTAACCAAAGGTATAAAATACCGCCGTCCTGTTCCAATTGAATACTGTCATCTATATCTAAAACTTGTAGAGATGCTGAAAGTGTCATGGTGTATTCCTTATATTTATTTGTGCTTTTTAGGCAGAATATCCATCAACTTACAGATAATCCCTAGCATAATCTCATCTGCCCCACCCCCAATAGACCCTAGGCGGCCATCACGATACAGCTGCGACGCTGGGTTATCCCACATGAAGCCATTGCCGCCCCAGTATTGCAGACAACTATCAGCAACTTCACGAGTTAAACGTCCAGCTTTGAGCTTTGCCATAGACGCCAACATCGTGACATCCTCGCCCGCAATATGCTGTTCGCATGCTTGATAAGTTAATGCTTTGAGTGCTTCCACTTCGGTCATAAGTTCAGCAAAGCGGAAATGGATATATTGGTTATTAATGAGAGGCTGATCAAAAGTGGTACGCTCTTTGGTGTAATTAATCGTTTGCTGAATACAATGCTGCAAGCCGCCAATCGCATTAGCACATGCCCATAAGCGCTCTTCCTGAAATTGCATCATTTGCATCATAAAGCCCATACCTTCAACACCCACCAAGTTACGCTGTGGTACACGTACATTGTCTAAATAAACTTGTGCTGTGGTTGTTGAACGCATCCCTAATTTATTAAGTGGCTCTGAAAAACTAATCCCTTTAGTTTTTGCTGGCACAATAATCATTGACTTATTAACGTGAGGTTTATCATCAGACGTGTTGGCTAAAAGGCACAAGAAGTCGGCCTGCAAGGAGTTGGTAATCCACATTTTGCTGCCGTTAATGACATAGTCATCGCCATCTTTTTTTGCAGTTGTTTTAATAGCAGCAACATCCGAACCAGCATGTACTTCTGATACTGCAATGGATGCAACATATTCCCCTGCAATCGCTGGTGTTAAAAACTCATCACGTAACTCTTTACTTCCAAAACGTGCCAAAGCAGGTGTTGCCATATCGGTTTGTACACCAATAGCTAAAGGCACCCCGCCACAAGCTGCATAGCCAATTTCTTCTGCAACCACGAGGTTATATGAATAATCTAACGCTAAACCGCCATTTTCTTCTGGCTTACAAATTCCTAATAAACCAAGATCACCCATCTTTTTAAATACGTCGTGGATTGGGAACTGCCCTTCAGCTTCCCATTCTGGAATATGTGGATTCAGCTCATTTTGAACAAATTGACGAGCTGTACGGCGCAATGCTTCATGTTCAGCAGTAAATTTCATGGTTTTATTCCTATTAATTTTTTTAATTGCGGTAAAGGTTGATTAAAAACGGGACACACCAAAACGAGTTGAATTTAGCTCTCGTTGCTGTGCTTCATAAATGGTTTGTAAAAGGAAAATTAATAATTTTCGGGTATCTCGTGGATCGATAATGCCATCGTCATGTAGCATGGCCGTATTGAAAAGCGCGGTAGATTGTTGTTCCAATTTCATGGCCGTGCTTTGCTCAAGAAAATCGAGCATTTGCGGATTCGGTTCCTGACCGGAAGCTTTTTGTTTTCCTTCAGCCACAATGCGTAGCACTTTTCCGGCTTGAGCAGCACCCATTACGGCAACATGCGAATTTGGCCAAGCAAAAATAAAGTCTGGTGATAGGCTTCGACCACACATCGCGTAATTGCCAGCACCATACGACCCTGCCACAACAATTGAAATTTTAGGTACAGAACAATTGGCAACCGCTTGAATCAGTTTCGAGCCGTGTTTGATAATACCGTTTTGCTCTGCGTCAGTTCCTACCATAAAACCTGTGGTGTTATGCAAAAACAATAACGGACGCTTAGTCTGTTCACACAGATGTATAAACTGAGCCGCCTTCGCTGCCCCTTGAGGTGTAATCGGACCATTATTGGTAATAATACCGATGTGTAATCCGCCAATCTTCGCCCAGCCACACACCGTTAAATCATCATATTCCTGTTTAAATTCTAGAAAATCTGAATCGTCAATAATGCGGGCAACCACTTCTTTCATATCAAATGGTTGTTTAGGATCACTTGGAATCACACCCAATAATTCCTCGGTATCGTAACGAGGTTCTTTATAAGTTACATCAACTGGTTTGATTTGCTCTTTCCAGTTCAGATGTTCAAAAATTTCACGTGCAAGTCGAATACCATCAGCATCATTTTCAGCCAAATATTCTGCTGTTCCAGCGACCTGCGCATGCATTTCTGCCCCGCCCAACTCTTCAGCTGTTGCTACTTCACCAGTGGCAGCCAAGAGTAAAGGGGGACCTGCAAGAAGCATCTCGGTTTGCTTACGTACAGCAATTACATAATCTGAAAGACCGGGCTGATAAGCACCGCCTGCCGTTGCATTACCATGCACCACTGCAAGCTGTGGAATACCTGCCGCAGAAAGACGTGCCTGATTGGCAAATGTCATACCACCATAAGTAAATACTTCAGCAGCATAATTTAAGTTGGCACCTCCACTTTCGGTCAGCGTAATCAGTGGGAGTTTTTGTTCCAAAGCAATTTTTTGCAAGCGCAAGGTTTTCTGTACACCCATGGGTGACATGGTCCCACCTTTAATTGCACTATTACTTGCTGAGACCAGACAACGCACACCACTGACAAAACCAAGGCCAGCAATTACCCCGCCTCCAGCTTCTGAACCATCTTTATCATCATGCATGTTGTAGCCGACCAAGCCACACAGCTCAACAAAAGGTGAATCAGCATCGAGTAACAACCGTACACGCTCATGCGGTAGAATCTTGCCCTTTTTATCGAATTTCGGTTTGGCAGCATATGATTTATCAATACTTTTTTGCTGAATTGCACGGACTTCACTCAGTTGAGTAAGCAATGCCTCTTTATTCTTTTGATACTGTTCACTACCAACAGCAATTTCGGATTGGACAATAGTCACTGTTATTCCTCCTCAGCCTCAGTCTTTTTCTGAAAAATTTCAGGAATAAACGCGCGATGGAAACCATTATAAGACTGACTATTTGTTGCTTCAGCTAGTGGATACATTCGTGTTCCTTGCGATGCGGCACCATCAATACGCAAAGTTACTCCTGACACAAAAGCCGCAGCATCGGACAGTAAATAACAAATTGCCGATGAAACTTCTGACTCAGTTCCCATACGTTTGAGCGGTACATTGCCAGCAAGACTTGGAATAATTACTTTGGCAAAATCACCGCTATAATTATCCATACCGGATGACACAATCCACCCCGGTGCAACCGCATTTACACGAACGCCAGATTTGCCCCACTCAACCGATGCTGTTTTAGTTAAGTTATCAACCCCTGAACGCGCAGCACCAGAATGTCCCATTCCCGGCATGCCGCCCCACATATCAGCAGTCATATTTACAATACTGCCACCATGTTTAGCCATCCATTGGTTATAAGCTTCACGCATTAGATAGAAAGTTGCGTGTAAATTATTACGCACGACTGCATCGAAACCATTCGCTGAAATATTCTCTAAAGCTGAGGGGAACTGGCCGCCAGCATTATTTACCAAGCCATCTAGTTTGCCGAATTTCTCAATCACTTCGGCAATCATATTTTTCACTTGTTCTTCTTCACGGTTATCACAAACAATGAAATGAACTAAGCCCCCATCTTCTATAATTTCTTGGCTTACTTTCTCTAATTTTTCAATTTTTCGTCCTGTAATCACTACTTGAGCGCCGAGGGCTGCAAGCTCATGTGCCGTACAACGCCCTATTCCAGAGCCACCACCTGTCACAATAATGACTTTATTGGCGAAAGCATCTGGTCTAAATATTGATTGATAACTCATCTTTGTTTCATCCATTTATTTTATTTTTCTAAAAGATGTGCCGGAACTTTTACAGGCATATCCAATAATTGTTGTGCAAAGGCCTTCCCTTGCGGATCTATACGTAGACTTGCAACACCACCGCCACCCAAGGCATTTTCTAGCATAAAATTTAGTGCATTCAAACCCGGTAACTCATAACGGATTACTCGCCCTTTCTCTGCATCTAAGACATGTTGCATATAGCTTGCAACAGCCTCTTCCATCAGTGCTGCACGAATCCATGGCAAATATTCTGCTTTACGTGCAATCACACCAATATTGCTATGATTGCCTTTATCACCACTGCGGGCATGAGCAATTTCAATCAAAGGAACTTCAATTTCATCTCCTTGATAAATTGCATTTTCACCTGCCTTTAAATTAGGCAATTGCTCTGTAGAAACTCCTTGTGGAATCTCAACTGGGTAGCGTTTTCCTTCAAAATCGATTTCGACACTTACTTGATTTTTATCTATTAAAAATGAAAATAGTTTAATCACTGGCGATGCTTTTGGACGCCCCCCCACTATCCCTGCCAAAGCCGGAGCCATGCCTGTTGAAGCCTGAGCAATTTCCGATGCAAAGAACATACATGCTTCTTTAAACATGTGTTTTACAGCTATTTTGATCACAACTTCACGGCTATTTAATGCTCGAGCATGTTCGCCATAGGTACTTTCAATACCTAAAATCTCAACAGACTTTTCACTAAAAGGTGGTACCGAACGCATTGCTAAAACACGTTCGCACTTAGTCAAAATCGCATCAGCAATGACTTGTGCTTTTTGTGGTGCCTCACGTCCTGCAATTAAAAAACTCACTAAAACCCGATAACCATCTGGATAGGTCGCACTGACTTTATATTGTGTAGTTGGTGCTTGTCCTTTCGCTCCCGTCACACGGACTCGATGCTCCCCAACTTGTTCTAAATGCACTTGGCTGAAATCAGCAATTACATCGGGTAGTAAATACGCTTGAGGATTGCCTATTTCATAAACAATTTGCTCTGCAACCGTAGCGGTAGAAACTAGACCACCTGTACCTTGAGGCTTAGTTACAACAAATGAGCCATCTCCACTCACTTCAACCACTGGAAAACCCATGTTGTCGAAGCCCTGCACCAATTGCCAATCGGTAAAATTACCACCCGTACATTGAGCTCCACATTCAATGACATGACCTGCCAACGAACCTTGCGCCAATTTGTCATAGTCATCGAGTGACCATTGATATTCATGAACTAAGGGTGCAAGTACCACAGCAGAGTCAACTACACGGCCAGTAATTACAATATCAGCGCCTAAGTCTAAGGCGTCACGAATAGCCACCGCCCCTAAATAAGCATTACTACTCGCCACTTGTTCTGGCAAAGCTTCCCCGCTAAACATTTCCCGAATATTTTGCTGTTTGAGGTGCTCATGTTGCGGTAAAAGATCATCACCTAACACCACGGCAACTTTCAGGTCTAGACCATATTCTTTAATTATTTTTTGCAAGGCATCTCGACATGCCAATGGGTTAACACCACCAGCATTACTAATCACCTTAATCTTTTTCTCTGCAATTTTTTTAAGTAGAGGCGCCATGACACGACTGACAAAATCTAAAGCATAGCCATGTTTCGGCTCTACCATTTTCGCTTTGGCCATAATCGACATGGTGATTTCTGACAAGTAATCAAAAACCAAATAATTAATATCGGTTAGATGTACCAATTGAAAAGCAGCAGTATTGGTATCTCCCCAAAAACCTGAGGCACACCCTATTTTTACGACACGCTCATCATCTTGTTGATTACTTGCCATCTTGTTTCTCATTATTTTGTTTAAAAATTACACTCAACATTACCAAGCAAGCGCTTGGTTTGTAAAGAGCAAAATGTTATTGTGAAATTGACTAAAACTGCCAAACTCGACAACTAGCCTAAAACATGGTGAGATTTAGCAAAATTTTTTCCGTAAATATTTTTATATAAAGGATCCAGCTTTCGTATGATTGCGACTTCAATTGAACAGATTCCACATATTTCTTGCTTTGACGATAGCCCGCGTGGTCGTTTATTACAGGGAGCTGCCTATCTATTTCACAAACAAGGTTATGATAAAACCACTGTCCGCGAACTTGCTCAATTTATTGGAATTCAATCAGGTAGCTTATTTCATCACTTCAAGAGTAAAGATGACATCCTAGCTCACGTAATGGAGCAAACTATCATTTACAATCTTGCTCGTTTAAAAGATGCAGCCGCTCAATCTACCGATCCAGAACACCAATTACGAGCTCTTATTAAAGCAGAACTCATTTCAATTACTGGAGATACTGGTGCAGCCATGGCTGTTTTAGTTTATGAGTGGTTTGCGCTGTCAAAAGAAAAACAAGATTATCTTTTAGAAATGCGTAATGAGTATGAACAAATCTGGTTAGATGTCATTGAAAAGTTACGCACTCAAAGCAAGATAAAACATGATGCCTTTATTTGGCGAAGATTAGTTGGTGGTGCGATTTCATGGACTGTCACTTGGTATAAATCTGAAGGTAAAGTCAAAATTGATGAGTTAACTGAAATGGTGTGGGAGATGGCTTTGAAATAAAAAAGGTGGCTCAATGACCACCTTTGCAGAATCAATAACCAAGCTGCTTACTAATCAAATCTTTCATAATTTCTTCAGCACCACCACCAATCATATTAACCTTCACTTCACGGTAAATACGTTCAGATTTAGTTCCACGCATAAAGCCCATACCACCTAATGTTTGCACAGCTGCATCAGCACAAAATTGCATTGTGCGAGTCGCAACATTTTTCAGCATCGAGATTTGAGCGACTAACTCAGGCCCTTGTAGTTTTGGCTGAGTCATTTTCCATGCAGTTTCTTCAAGTAATGCCCGTGTTGAGGTTAATTGCGTTGCCATATCTACCAATTTATGACGAACGACTTGATGGTCTATTAATCTCTTACCAAAAGTTTTCCGTTGCTGGGCCCAATCTAGAGCTTCTTCATAGCAAACTAATGCATAGCCATAAGCCACTACACCCAAGAAAAAACGCTCCATATTAAAGTTATTCATAATAACTTTAAAACCAGCATTTTCTTTACCGAGCAGATTTGATGCTGGTACTCGCACTTGATCAAAATGCAAATGCGCCGTATCTGAAGCCCACCATCCCATTTTTTTCAAAGGTGTTTTAGTAATTCCTTCACTGTGAGCATCAACAAGCAACATTGAAATGCCTTCTGCGCCTGTTTTAGTTGGATCTGTACGCACTGCAACCGTATAGTAATCTGCACGAATCCCCGATGTGATAAATGTTTTCTCACCCGAGACAACATAATAGTCACCATCACGAACAGCTTTAGTTTGTAATGCAGCCACATCAGAACCACCGCCTGGTTCTGTAATCGCTAATGCTGAAATCTTTTCTCCTGAAATAATCCTTGGTAAAACTTTTGACTTTAGTTCTTCACTTCCAAAATGCTGAATCGGTGGTGCTCCAATTGTATGTACCATGAGTGAAATATGTACTCCACCCGAACCAGCTTTCGCCATTTCTACACCAGCCAGTAATGAATAAAATGGATCTGCATCAGGAATACCGCCATATTCCTCAGAAAAACCTAAACCTAATAGACCAATTTCAGCAGCCTTCTTATATAGCTCTCTTGGAAATGTCTCAGCCTCATCCCATTCATTAACGAAAGGAGCCATTTCTTTTTGTACAAATCGACGAACATTATCAGCAAAAGCAATATGTTGTTCATTATAGTAAATTGGGTTTGGTTGCATTTCTACAGATGTCCTGATGTTTTTATTTAATTCCAGAACATATCTTGTCATGTTTGCCATCAATCAAAAGTTGCAAGAATCTCCATTTTCTTGGCATAAAACATCAAAGCTTCTTCTTTTTATTTAAATACAATGCAATGCCTATACTCTTAAGCAACAACGAAAACCACGGGCAGCATAATAAGATTGTGCTCCATTATGATAAATAAAGACACGACCATATCGACGATCAGCAAAAAGTGCTCCATCTAGTTTACGAATCTCATTTGGGGTTTTGAGCCAACTTGATGTTTTAAGGTCAAACTCTTCAATTTCTTGTAATTGGTAATATTGCTTTTCTGTTAAAAGTTCAACACCCATTTCCTTAGCTATATCTATTGCGCTATTTTTAGGAGGATGATCTTTTCTAGATTCTAGAGCCTCACGATCATAGCAAAGGCTTCTACGACCTTTAGGTGTCTCAAGAGAGCAATCTACAAATAAATATTCGTCTTTCTGCTGATCATAAGCAATAACATCAGGCTCCCCTCCTGTATTTTCCATTTCCAGCAATGACCAAAGTTTATCAGGAACCTTAATTAGTTTATTTTGCACATCCGACCACTCTATTTCTGTATGACGATGTGTATTTTTTTCAAATCTATTCTTTAATAATTCAAGGAGTAACTCTATTTGCTTTTGAGTTAGCTGTTTTTTATCTACCATTAAATAAGTCCTTATATTTATTAAATTGAACGGCCATCAAAATAATTTATTTTATTTAATATCAATGGCTTCTCCGCCTAGTACACTAATTGCAGAGATAGAACTAAATCCAATACCTCTACATTAGGTTCCATAATTAAGATAATCAATAATCGTTTACTATATATTTAATTCCAAAAGTGTTCACAACGCTTACATCTATTACCATTTCTAAAAGAAAATAAAGGTAGGCCCAAAAACATAAACGCTAAAAAGGCAGATTTTTTTCCTTTATTATTAACTTCTATATCCAAGCTTCCACACTCAGGGCAACATTCTTTACTCTCCCCAAACTTTTGTTCAAGCTCATCACTAAAGTCTTTTTCAAGAAATGACTTCGCTTCATCAACATAGTTTTCTGGAACTAATAAACGAACCCCACCTAAAGCATTAGAATAAAACCAATCCATATTAATTGTATGCTCATTTTCAATATAAACAGGAATTCCAAATACTTCTAGTTGAGTCTTTGCAATTTGTGCCTCATAAGGAAATGAGAAAGTTTTAATTACGATCCATTGCATATTAAATTTCTAATTAGGTAAATAATTTTAGAGTAGCTTTATTTCTTTATAATTTGAATCAATTTCAGTATCTAAAGAATTGAGGATACAAATTCCGCGCATAAAAAAACACCCCCATTCATTAGAACGGGGGTGTTTAGAATAATGAGCTGGCGATGACTTACTCTCACATGGGTAACCCCACACTACCATCAGCGCTAAGAGGTTTCACTTCTGA
>NZ_JBBAXE010000026.1:0-50536 GCF_059800965.1 Acinetobacter sp. LT1 | reverse complement strand
TTTACTGCTTCAATTTTGAATTCTTCAGGGTATCGTTTACTGCTCATAAGCACCTCGTTAATTAGCCATTTTATCTAACTAAAAGGTGTCTACAAAATCGGTGGCTATTCAATATGTGTTTCTGTGCCTATCTTTTGGAGAGTTTTTTGCTGATTAGCGTATTTAGCCATGCAGAATAACCATCGTTATGAAAATCTAAAGTTTAACTGAGGTACTGAATAAAGACATACCTGACTTGAACTGGCTTGCGAAATATGCCACGGCTTTTTTTTAATATGCTCTTTTTTTAGTAACTCTTTGGAGTTCATGTTTTAGCATTGCTAATTCTGCAAGTGGATCGGCAGATCCTATGATTTTGGGCAGTTGAGGGTCGTAAGTTTAATGAGTTGAATAGATTCATGAAACAGGAAAGATATTGTACCCGAATTGTAATTTTTCCCATAAATTGATGAGCCTGATCATTTTATACAAAAATAAGTACAAGAATGTACAAGTCAGCCATACACACAATCGTTTAATGTTTAAGAACATTCATAGCTCATGATTGCATGAAAATGAATGAAAGCTTTTTTATAACGGACTGGAATAGAAAAGAGAATAAGTAGGATCAAAAGCTATATTGAACAGGATGCGATTTTGCAGAAAACATTCGCTGGTATGTATTTTTTACATTTTAAAATACTAATTTGAAACGGTTAGATTATCCGTAGATTACTTAGTCATGCAAAAAATTGTATCAAACCAGTGATGCAAAGCCACTCTTTAGATTTGGATCTTCTGAGTGTCTAGCCATGAGTGATGGCACTCAAGTTTTTATATCTTCATGGAATAAAACTAGGATTTATTCCTTAAATATCAAATCAAGGATTTTAAAATGAATAGCACACAAAGCAATACTCAATTTCTTTTCGATTTATATGCGAACTGGTCAAGACGGATGCAGGAAAATCCGAATATGACCATTGAAGACTTTCGCAGTATGTTTGATGAATGGCATCAACCTACATTGGAACCGGAAGAAGTGTCTTATAAATTCGATGTTGTGGCAGGTGTAGAAGGTCTTTGGATTTATCCGAAAGATGCTGACTTATCCAAAGTCATCATTTATACCCATGGCGGTGGATTTGCGGTCGGTTCTTCGGCCAGTCACCGTAAGCTGGTGGGGCATTTGGCCAAGTATTTAGGGGTATCCGCATTTGTGGTTGATTACCGACGTTCACCAGAACATGTCTTCCCGGCACAAATTCAGGACGTGACAGCAGTATATAAAGAACTACTCCAGCGTGGCTTTACTGCAAAAAATATGCTGACCGCAGGGGATTCTGCGGGGGGGAATCTGGCGATATCAACCGTACTCAATCTACGAAATGAAGGGATTGAGTTGCCAGGAGCAGTGATTGCATTCTCTCCTTGGCTGGATATGGAGCACAAAGGTGAAACCCTGATCAGCAACGATGCCACTGATGCCTTGATTACAGTGGATCTGCTTAAAGGCATGTCACAAATGTTCTTGGGTGAACATGGTGATCCGGCAAATCCATTGGCGAATCCGTTAAAAGCCAATTATCAGGTTTTCCCACGTTTGTATATCAATGCCGGATCAGTTGAATCACTTGTAGACAATGCAACACGTCTTGCTGATATTGCAAAAAAAGAGGGTGTTGATGTGACTTTATCTGTGGTGGACAACATGCAGCACGTTTTTCCTTTCCTAGCTGGGCGTGCAAGTGAAGCTGATCAAGAATTAGCGAAAATTGCGCAGTGGTTTAAAGCATAAATCAGTGCCCACACGGCGTATAAAACTTAGTGAATAAAAGACTTTGTTCACTACAAGGCCGTCTATTTTATTGTTTCAAAGGAGAGATTCATGCACTGTTACTGCGTGACGCATCATGGACAACCACTCGAAGACGTTGAGAAAGAAATTCCGCAACCGAAAGGTACTGAAGTTTTACTCCATGTAAAAGCCGCAGGTCTATGCCATACGGATTTACACTTATGGGAAGGTTATTATGATCTAGGTGGGGGCAAGCGTTTATCCCTTGCAGATCGTGGGCTGAAGCCACCCTTAACCTTAAGTCATGAAATTACAGGTCAGGTGGTTGCTGTCGGTCCAGATGCGGAATCAGTCAAGGTCGGCATGGTCAGCTTGGTTCATCCATGGATTGGTTGCGGTGAATGCAACTACTGTAAACGTGGCGAAGAAAACCTGTGTGCCAAACCGCAACAGTTAGGCATCGCCAAGCCGGGTGGTTTTGCCGAATATATCATCGTGCCGCATCCACGATATCTGGTGGATATTGCAGGTCTGGATCTGGCTGAAGCTGCACCTTTGGCATGTGCAGGCGTGACAACATACAGTGCACTGAAAAAATTCGGTGATTTGATTCAAAGCGAGCCGGTGGTGATCATTGGTGCCGGTGGTTTAGGGCTGATGGCACTCGAGTTGCTCAAAGCTATGCAAGCCAAAGGCGCAATCGTAGTTGATATTGATGACAGCAAACTGGAAGCAGCACGTGCTGCCGGTGCATTATCGGTCATCAATAGCCGAAGTGAGGATGCTGCTCAACAGCTGATTCAGGCAACTGACGGTGGTGCACGTCTGATCCTTGATCTGGTTGGCAGTAATCCAACATTGAGCCTTGCCTTGGCGAGTGCTGCACGTGGTGGGCATATTGTGATCTGCGGATTGATGGGGGGAGAAATTAAGCTTTCCATTCCGGTGATTCCAATGAGACCACTCACAATCCAGGGCAGTTATGTAGGGACGGTAGAGGAATTAAGAGAGCTGGTGGAGCTGGTGAAAGAAACCCACATGTCAGCCATTCCCGTGAAAAAACTGCCAATTTCGCAGATCAATTCCGCATTTGGAGACTTGAAAGATGGCAACGTCATCGGGCGTATTGTGCTTATGCACGAAAACTGATCACCCAACGTTTTTCCATATTTAATACCCAAATCAAAATCAAGAAATTGCGCAAAGACCTGAGTGGTCTTTGTGCTAGGAAGACTCATTTTAAAAAAATGAGTCAAAACAACGGAGAGTTAAAAATGAAACAAATGAAAAACTATTTCTATCATCGTTCAAATCAAAAAATAGCTGCTTTGGTCTTTGCTTTAACTGCCGCTTTGGACCTGCAAGCCGCAGGGGTGAGTTCTGATGCCGGGGATTATCAAGCACTTCCAGGGGGAACCAACTTAGCGGTTGCCTATTACCAGCATACGGAAGCGGATAAGGCGTATGCAAATGGTGATAAAGTCGCTGATGATCTCGATTTAAGCATTGATTTGGGAATATTGCGTTACGTTCGTTTTATTGAAGTAGGGGATTGGATTGTAGATCCTCAATTCCTCTTGCCTTTTGCCAAGCAAAAGATGAATGGCGCTGATGATATCTCGGGTGTCGGTGATTTAATTGTGGGTGGTATCGCCTGGCCATTGCATGATGCTGAAAAAGGGCGCTATTTTGGTTTCGGTGGTTTTTTGACCGTACCTACCGGCAGTAATGAAACGAAGGGTTTTGCCATCAGTAATGATCGCTATCAATATAATGTTCAGGCCGGTTATTACCATGCTTTAACTGATAAATTTGCGCTTGAGGGGGTGGGGCAGTTTGAACTTTATAGCGAGCAAAAATATACCAACATTGAGAAAGAGGTTTTTTTCCAGACAGATTTCTCCGCACTCTATAAAGTGACCGATAAATCCAATTTGGCTGTCACCTGGAGACATACCGATGGCGGTAAAGAAAAGGTGAATGGTGTCACTGAACGTGGCAGTGATAGAAAAGATACCTTTGTCGTTTCTGCTTCTACCAATATCAAGCCGAATCTGCAGCTATTATTACAATGGCGACAAGATGTGAATGTTGAAAATGGCTTGGAAATTTCTGGACTTCAGTCACGTTTACTGTATGCCTTCTAAATCGATCATGTTGAACAGGCTGTATAGAATTTTGCAATTCAATATCCAGCTTGGTCATCAATATAGAAAATATGTACAGTGAGTTTAAAAACTATTCATGCTGATTTTGTTGTGAATGCAAAAACTATTTTTATGCGATGAAGGGGAAAGAAAATAAGGAAATTGTAAGGAGTTCAAAAAGTTGCAGTTATCGTTGGTGGTTTGTCTAGGAAACATACAGCACAGCGCTTGGCAAAAGATGCTTTCATGGCATTCTATTTGTTTGGATCCTGGGAATTCCCCATAGATTAGCACTTTTGTTTATATAACTTGGAAATACAGAATTTAGGAATGAAAACCGTCTACAGGGTGAATCGCAAGCCTGATATCAGACGGGTTGTCGCTTGGCAGACGAGTCATCTACCGGATCTGGTTTCTTGAATCTTAAAATATGAAACAAGCTTTGATGCTTAAAATTTGAAATGGAAAAAAATATGTCAAATAAATTCAACAATAAAGTCGCTTTAATTACTGGCGCTGGTTCAGGTATTGGTAAAAGCACCGCACTGCTTTTGGCTCAACAGGGTGTAAGTGTAGTGGTTTCAGATATTAACCTGGAAGCAGCACAGAAAGTTGTGGACGAAATTGTCGCTTTAGGCGGGAAAGCGGCTGCGAATAAGGCCAATACTGCTGAGCCTGAAGACATGAAAGCTGCAGTCGAGTTTGCGGTCAGCACTTTTGGTGCACTGCATTTGGCCTTCAATAATGCGGGAATTCTGGGTGAAGTTAACTCCACCGAAGAATTGAGCATTGAAGGATGGCGTCGTGTGATTGATGTGAACTTGAATGCGGTTTTCTACAGCATGCATTATGAAGTTCCTGCAATCTTGGCCGCAGGGGGCGGAGCGATTGTCAATACCGCTTCTATTGCAGGCTTGATCGGGATTCAAAATATTTCAGGCTATGTCGCTGCAAAACATGGCGTAACGGGTCTAACGAAAGCGGCGGCATTGGAATATGCAGATAAAGGGATTCGCATTAATTCAGTACATCCTGGCTATATCAAAACGCCTTTGATTGCAGAATTTGAAGAAGCAGAAATGGTAAAACTACATCCGATTGGTCGTTTGGGACAGCCGGAAGAAGTTGCTCAGGTTGTTGCCTTCCTACTTTCTGATGATGCTTCATTTGTGACCGGTAGTCAGTATGTGGTCGATGGTGCATATACCTCGAAATAAAAAATGAGTAGAAGATACCCCCATATAAAGAGGAAAGAGGGGTGATACCCTCTTTTCTTTTATCTATTGTTGTAAGGGAAAATTTTTCTTTGCTGCGAATCTGCCTGAGAAGAAGTAATATCTTCTTATGTGTACTAGCTTGTATCTTACCATTCATAGTGATTAGCTATCACTATATTGCAAATTGCAGAGTTTCGTGTACTAGCAAAACATAAAGGGTATCCGGAATTTCTGGTTGATAAAATGCCAAAGATGTAAAGAAGAAAATCTTTCTCAGCGGATTATCTGATTGATCCTCTTCAGCCTACTCTACTGCCAATTTTCTGTTTCCACCTTCGCCTGAGTCTTCATAGCGATGCTGACTAGGGAGGACAGCGAGAGCTGGGCAAGCGTCAAAGCGGTTCTGGTTCATGCGCAATCCGGACACCTGCACAACATTCCTCTTGTAAGAAACCGATCAAATTCTCTAGGTGCCCATACTCGGATATACAGACAATCGTGCGGCTATGTTTCTCCTGCCGGATCAGCCCTACCTTGGCCATGCGCGCAAGGTGATGTGATAGCGTCGAAGCAGGAATACCCAGCCCCTTCTGGATATCTCCGACCGAAGCCCCATCATGGCCAGCTTTGACCAGAAAGCGGAACACGGACAGTCGGTGACTATTCCCTAGCTCAGCTAAGCTGGCTGCAACCTTTTCGTGATCCATAGCACGCCCCAATAATTCGATGTTTCTAGAATTATAGTTGACAGGTCGGATAAACGCAAGTAGGCTGCGTACATCATTTCGACAATACTAGAAATATAGGAGTAATATTGAATGTCATCTCAACTCCAAGACGCTCTAGGCATGTTCGCCTTTCTCGCTATCGAGCTATCGGTTTTATTCATTGGCATTAGCTTGCTGGTCGGAGTTCTTCAACGTCACATCCCACCATCCAAGGTGGAAGCGTTACTGACTTCCAGTGGGAAGCGAGGCTATTTTCTTGCTGCTGGTTTAGGAGCTATAACGCCCTTCTGTAGTTGCTCGACTATCCCCATGTTGAAAGGGTTGATTCGGGCACGGGCCGGTTTTGGGCCGATGATGGTGTTTCTTTTCTCATCTCCGTTGCTGAATCCTATCGTCGTCGGCCTGCTGGTTGCCACGTTTGGATGGACACTTACTGCTATCTATGTGCTCGCCGCTTTGGTGGTCGCGGTAGGTGCCGGATGGCTGCTTCACACGCTTGGCTTCGAGCGTTATGTGCGCCGGACGGCGACACAAGAGAGCAGTGGATGTAGTTCATCAGCAAGCCCGTGCAGTGCTACATCGACCGCATCGAGTTGCGGCACCAACAGCTGCGACACCACTCCGAAGACGGCTTCTTGCGGGGCTGATAGGAAGACAACAGTCTCTACGTCTAGCGAATGCTGTGACAGTCAACCCACTGTCACGGTTAAGAAAGAAGGGAAGTACAGTGGTGTGTGGCGGGAAGCTTGGTCGGACTTTATCGATGTGTTGCCTTACCTGCTCATCGGTATTGCGATTGGCAGCGTGATCTATGGTTTCATGCCCACTGACTTATTGGAGCAGTATGCAGGCCCAGATAATCCCTTTGCCATTCCAGTTGCCGCTGTCATCGGCGTGCCGTTGTATATTCGCGCTGAAGCCGTCATACCTCTGGCAGCGGCTCTGATGGCCAAAGGCGTGGGTGCCGGGACGGTGCTAGCGTTGATCATCGGCAGTGCCGGAGCCAGCCTGACTGAGCTCATTCTGTTGCGCTCTTTGTTCACGCTGAAGCTTTTAGCGGCGTTTTTAGCAGTCATTTTTGCTATGGCGATGATTGCCGGTTACGCCACCTACCTGTTTTTCTGATCAAGGCGGGAGATGATTAATTCGTTAAGCCTTCCTGGGTACCAGTTGGTGGATTCTGATGAGCAGAATGAAGACATACATTTTCGGCTTGAAGCACCTACACCAGTAGCCTGCGAGGGGTGCGGCGTGCAGGGTGAGTTCGTGCGGTTCGGCAAGCGTGACGTTCCCTATCGTGATCTGCCCATCCACGGCAAGCGGGTCACTCTCTGGGTGGTCCGCCGCCGATACACCTGCCGGGCCTGCAAGACAACATTCAGGCCCCAGCTACCGGAGATGGTGGACGGATTCCGTATGACACTGCGGCTGCATGAGTACGTGGAGAAGGAATCCTTCAACCACCCCTACACCTTTGTGGCGGCACAGACCGGCCTGGACGAGAAGACGGTGCGCGACATCTTCAACGCCCGCGCCGAGTTCCTGGGGCGCTGGCACCGCTTCGAGACGCCCCGCATCCTGGGCATTGACGAGCTATACCTGAACAAGCGCTACCGCTGCATTCTGACCAACATTGAGGAGCGAACCCTGCTCGACCTGCTGGCCACCCGCCGCCAGGACGTGGTGACCAACTACCTGATGAAGCTGAAAGACCGGCAGAAGGTCGAGATCGTCAGCATGGACATGTGGAACCCCTACCGGGCAGCGGTCAAGGCTGTGCTGCCCCAGGCCCGTATCGTGGTCGATAAGTTCCATGTGGTGCGCATGGCCAACGATGCCCTAGAGAGAGTGCGCAAGGGCCTCAGAAAGGAGCTGAAACCGTCCCAGAGCCGGACTCTCAAGGGAGACCGGAAAATCCTGCTGAAACGCGCTCACGAAGTCTCAGACCGGGAGCGCCTCATCATGGAGACCTGGACAGGCGCGTTCCCGCAACTGCTGGCCGCCTACGAGCACAAGGAGCGCTTCTACGGCATCTGGGACGCCACCACACGGCTCCAGGCAGAAGCCGCCCTGGACGAGTGGATAGCCACCATCCCGAAGGGCCAAAAGGAAGTCTGGAGCGATCTGGTCAGGGCAGTGGGAAACTGGCGCGAAGAGACCATGACCTACTTCGAGACGGACATGCCCGTCACCAACGCTTACACGGAGTCCATCAACCGACTGGCCAAGGACAAGAACCGTGAAGGGCGCGGTTACTCCTTCGAGGTGATGCGGGCACGAATGCTCTACACCACGAAGCACAAGAAGAAGGCACCGACTGCGAAGGTCTCTCCTTTCTACAAGAAAACCATCGGTTACGGACTGCCGGACTTCGCAGAGGAACTCAACTACGGAGTCGATCTATCAACCATCTGATAATGGTATCAGGTTGGTGGGGTAAAGGTGCCCCATCAACCATTAAATCCGTATACCCAATTATCTAAACCGAATCTAGTGATTACTTTGTCTGATCAGAATTTTCTAACCCCCTCTCTTTTAAAAGATTTTGATGAATTATCAACGGATTCAAATCTTACATATTTTGAGGGAATACAAACTAGTTTCATTATAGAAGGACCCAATCAGGTCACTATTCATCTACCACAGTTTGAGCTTGCAAGAACACTTTTTCTCATTAACTCTTATTTTTGTCGGGCAAGCCTCAGTACAACGACCATTCAAAATGAATTTGCAATATGCCAAGATAATGAGGAAACAGTAATTGTCTTTTTAGAAAATACAATGCCTTTAAAACTTGTAAATCAAAAGGGAACCCAATGTCTATTAGCCTGGTTACTACTTGATCCTAATGCCAAACAGTCATTTGAAAGCATTTGTCGTTATTTTAATACTCAACTGATTGATAAGGATGGATGGAAGAAATGGATTTTTCAATTTGATCCACCCTCAATGGACGGTTGGACACTCCATTTTCGAGGAAGATATAATAGGTCACAAGATGCTTTTCTTGTTGAAGAAATTGTTGGCATAGAAATCGATACTGATATTCCTACTGACATTAGTTTTGATCACCCATCTTTCACTCAAATCAAGACGGAAGGACAACAATCGGAACAAGGCTACAAACCCGAATATAGTAGTACGCTTGACCCTACAATTGAAGATGGTACGACAGCGTCCATAGAGCACGGAATTCGTATTTTGGATGGTAATGAGTCATGGGTGAGTTTCAAAAAACCATTGACCATCAACAAGAAAGGGAAAACCAAAATAACAGGACAGAAAAGCACGGATGCTGAAAATGATGAATCGGCTTCTGGTCATTTAGCGAGTACAGACGAGGCAAATAGTGCAGGCGATTTACCTGCGGCAGATGTAGGAGGGAAAAAGGACTACACAAATTATGATCAGAAATATGCCCAACGCTATCATGATTTCAACTCGATGATACAAGTGCTTCAATCTACACATCAATGTGTGCTATATGAATCACTTACCCATGAGCTTACGAAAGTTGGGCGTTCCGAGTGTCATAGAATCAGTAAAGATAAACTACGAACCATTAAGTTTGTTCACCTTTGCTATAGAAGTGATGACTTTCTTCTCATTGAATTAGATACATCAGATGGGGTAAAAAGTATATCAACTAAGTTAATCTACCTGACAACCGATGATTGGAAGATTTATTTAGATAAAATTAAGACTCATCTAGTCGCAAAATCACTGTCATGGCCAAATGATTTGTTTGATGATGTATTTGGTGCAAATGCCCATACTCATATTGTCCATCCACGGTTTTCATCACAAGGAAATGACTCTTCAGAAGCTGTTAATAATTGGGCTGTAAGAATTATGAATGTGTTAAAGGATCTATTTTAAATCAAGGAAAATTATCAGTTTATCAGACCAAATGATAAGGAAAAATATTTTAACTTTTGCTATAATTTGTTCATTCAATAAACAAAACCAAGAATTATGCTACCTAGTTTTCAAACACTATGTGGGGCACCATGGCGGATTTTACCTCCTGGTGAACATCTTGCTACATTACAAGAGGTTAAACAAACCTTAGCCTTTAATCCGCATAGACTTAATCTATTTAATGGACTTGTAAACGCAGCTAATTTACTCGCTCGGTCAGGATGTAAGTATTTATACCTTGATGGAAGCTATGTCACTGAAAAAGATATGCCTGGTGATTTTGATGCTTGTTGGAGCATTGAACAGGTTGACTTTAATATTGTTGATCCAATTTTTCTAGATTTAAGTAATGGGACTACTGCCCAAAAAGCACGATTTGGAGGAGAGCTCTTCCCCAACTGTACAGAAAGAGCATCAGGCAAATTGTTTAAAGACTTTTTTAAGAATGAAAAACATACAAATCAGGAAAAAGGGATTATTGTAATAGATCTTCAAGCCGAATTTTCTTTAATGAATCAGGGAGTGTAAAAATGATTTTAAACTCTTTTGAATTAAGTCTAACAGAGCAAAAAATTAAGCAGATACAAGCTACAATTATTGAAGTAGAGAAAGATACTTCTGTCGCTCCCTTTATATCAAAATTAGAATTAGATTCTTTAAATGTATTTTTAAATGAATTAGTTGAAGAGCGTGATGAGTTCTTAGAAATTAGCCAAAAATTTAAACACAAAATTCCTGTAAAAAAGGAAATACTTAAATACCCAGAAAATCTAGTTTATATCAGAATAGCTAATGATATTTCTCAAGAAGATATAGCTGCACTTTTAAATGTTAGTATTGAGGAAATAAAAAGACAGGAAGACTACCTTTATAGACATTTAGATTCTATTTCTTTATTAAGAATAAATGACTTTTTAGAAGAAAAAATATCGAATAGTTTAACTGTACATACGTCTCCAATTGATTGGAATAAATTTCCAATTAAAGAAATGTTAAAACGTAAATGGTTATTATCAGGCAATATTGATCCAATAAGTGCAATCAAAGCACGATTTACAGATCTTTTTGGTAACGAGCAATATGAATTAGCATTACATAGAAAGTTTCACTTTAATGGAAACTCCCCCAATGAATACTCATTGCTTGCATGGCAGATTCAGGTTCTCAGTAAAGCAAAAGAGATAACAAAGCAAATTAAGGTGCCAAAATTTAATAAAGATTCATCTTGGCTAAATCATTTAGTTAGAATTTCTACTAATTCAAATGGACCTTTAGAAGCTCAAGAATTTCTTTTATCAAAAGGAATTATACTAATTGTAGAGCCACATTTACCATCTACATATCTTGATGGTGCTGCAATGCTTTTGCCAAATACTTCAATCCCTGTAATAGGGCTCACATTAAGACAAGATCGCCTAGATAATTTTTGGTTTGTTCTTTTCCATGAATTAGGTCATATTTTTCTTCATCTGAATGCGGAACGCACCTCTATAGTTGATGAAGACGTAGGTATAACTAAAGATGAGGTTGAGATTGAAGCTGACAACTTTGCACTGAACAACCTAATTCCTTCAGAACAATGGGATATGTGCATGTGTAGGTTCTATATCAATGAAGATGCCTTAAATGAAGATGCCCGAAATCTAAATATTCACCCAAGTATTATTGCTGGTAGATTAAGAAGAGAAAACAATAATTATCAAATTTTTAATGAAAAAGTTGGATTAAAGCAAGTAAGAAAATTATTCTGGGGTGATGAATATGATTCTGAGTAACCATTATGTTCCTTTCTTAAAGTGGCGACAAAGTGAATACCAAGCATTGTTTAAACTCAAAAAAGAGATTAAGGATCTTATCACCCCTTATATAATAATGCCTCCAATCGAATATGATTTTGAAGAAAAGCGATTAAAGAAAACCATTCAAGAACATATTGAGCCGATGCCAAAACGGCTCAAAGACAAATGGGGTTCTAGACTTGCTCTTCTAGACTTTCATGACAGTATTGAACAAGGAATCATGGACAATGGAGAAAATGTTATAAAATATGTATATACCAAGAGTCTTGCTATGGGATGTAAACTAATTCCCGTTATTTCTTTCGAAAAGTCTAAATGGTATTTAACAGAAATTAAATCAATTATTAGTACACAAAATTGCGGCCTTGCTTTAAGACTTTTTCTTGAAGATTTAGATAAGCCAAATATAAATGGTGAAATTGATCAAGTATTGGAGATGTTTGATTTAAATATAAATAATATAGATTTGATTATTGATTTAAAAACACCTGATAAATTTGAGCCATATGCTTTGTTTTCCAACTTAATCTTTATGAAAGTTAATAAGATAAACAACATCAAAAGTTATCGTTCTTTTGTTATAGCAGCACATTCACTGAATCTAAGAGAGATTAAACAGCCTGGTGGGTTGTTTACTCGCCATGAATGGATGCTATATCCTTATCTTATAAAGAAGTTCAAAGATAAATTACCAACTTTTGGAGATTACACAACTGATGATATAGAGTTTCTCCCTCCTATGGATATGCGGAAGGTCAACCCATCAGCAAAATTAATTTATACACTGCCTCAGCATTGGCACGTCTTAAAAGCTAAAGCATTTAGAGGGAATGAGATCCAAATGGTTTCTCTTTGTGCAAATGTTATTGGACTACCAGGTTACAAAGGAGTTCCTTTCTCTGATGGGGATAAACGAATTCATGATACTGCTAATGGTAAAGCAAACTTTGGAAACCTAGGAACATGGAAGCAAGTGGCAATCAACCATCATATGACAAAGGTTGTTCATCAACTCTCCAGTTACCACGCTTCAATAATTTAGTTTTAATTTCCAAGGCTAATTGTTGGACAGTCATAACTTGATTCAATTGCTTATACAATTCTTTTCTAGTTTTATATTCAAGTCTCTCTGTAATACCATATTGATACAGTAGGTCAATAGCTTCTGACTTCCATAAGATATGAGCTAGACTAATGAAGTCTACATTTGGATTAAGTTTAGCTCGCCTAATAGAACGAAAACTTACGCCACCTCTAGGACCTTTAGTGGCTAGAATAAGCCCACACCATTCAGGGGTAGAAATCATTACATCTTTAAAATGATTTTCTGCTACAACAAAGGTGACTTTTTGCAAGCTTTTTGAATATTGTGATAACTGATTTTGTAATCTAAGTAGATTATCTTTAGAACTCTTAATTTCATAGCCATGAATACAGTTATCAAACACTGCTATGTCTACTCGATTTCGACCATGCTCTAAAGATAGCTCATCAACGACTAAATGATCGTCTTTAACGTAGTATTGCTTTTGCAATCTACTGTGTAAAGCATGACGAATATCTTGATCATTTGTTGCATTCATTTTCTTTAAAGTATCTAAACTTCACCTATATTTAAAGATGTATTATACAATGTAGAAAACTTAGACGATAGAAAGACTAACAATTTCCGTAGACAGTTAACAACTATTTTGTAATTATGAAAATAGGAAGTTTTAAATTTTTTATTTTAAGTTAAAAACTATTTTGTCATTTATATAGCAAAGAACTTATCTAACACTTTGATTTTGGTTGTTCTTTAGTTAACAACTATTTTGTCTGACCATAGCTGACCATAAGCTGGATATTGGATTGCAAAATCAACAACAGCTTATTCAGTTTGCTCATCCACTCGGTTTTTTAAATTTGGAGTTCTGCGACTCTGGTTGATGAGTGCATCCATATTGCCTGTACTGGCAAGTTCTTGATAGCGATAGAAAGTATATCTTGATACTCACATGACATTTGTTATTTTGCATAAATAATGCATGTAAGTCCACACTGGTTTTCAGTGGATGCTTTATTGAAAATCAGGTTCTTGCGTGGCTCTTAGTACTCAAAAAACAATAGAGGAGACTGAATTTTCAGACACGAGATTGGTGTGTTCCTGTCTGATTTCGATGGGTGTTTTCCCAAAAAATTTTTGAAATACTCGGGTCATATGGCTCTGATCGCAAAAACCGGCTTCACTGGCAATCACTTTCAGTGGAATTTCTTTTTTTGAAGTGAGCAAACGTTTAGCAAATTGCACCCTGAGATTCATGATGTAGGCAGCAGGGGAATTACCAAAATCGACTTTAAATTTTCTCATTAAATGAGGCACGCTCATCTTGACTAATCCCGCTAAATCTTCGAGGGTAATTTTAATGCTCATGTTTTCATTGATAAATTCTAATAACAGTCTGCGTTGTAGGGGAGTAAAACCAGAACGGCACTGTCCTTCCTTAAAATCTAATTTGGCATACTGACGGAGTAAATGCAGGGCGATCTGGTTTTTAATGCTCTCTAAATACAGGTTTCCACCTAAACCACCTTGCTTTAATTCTAGTTCTAAAAGTGAAGTCAGAGCAGGTAAAACATGATCTTCCACACCGACTTCGTCTCTGATTCGGATCGAAGCGATATCATAATCAAACACCTTATTCGCCATTGAGGTGATGGAGTCATGCGAAATGTAGACATGGGTGACGGCAATATGGTCATTCCACGCCCAGCGGGAATCTTCACCACAGGTCAACAAGGAGACATAACCCGGCTTAACCACTTGGGTATCCCAAGAGGCATCGCCTTTTCTACGCATTTCCGCCGCACTTTTTTTATAGTTGACGATCATGTAGTCACGCATGGCAGGAATATGCACATCGAGGTTGGTATATTCGTACCCTCTGATTGCAATGTTTTCCCAACCGGCATTCATGCTGTCAATTGTGACATTACCCGGAATCCATAACACGACATCTTCGGGTTTGATCAGCGTATTTGCTTTGTCTGTGCTCATTTAACTTTCATCCTTAAAGTCAAAAGAGAATTGGTGTGCCTACGCACACCAAGATCCATTTCTAATTGAGTTGCGTAATAAATTTGGTTCTGAGGTAACCGTCAAAGGTTTCGATACCCCCTTCACTACCAAAACCGCTATCCTTAATACCACCAAAAGGTGTTTCAGCGAGCGCCAATCCCATGTGGTTAATCGAAACCATGCCAGCCTCCAGTCCGTATGAGATTTGATGCGCATTTTTGCTGGATGTGGTAAAAGCGTAAGAGGCTAATCCAAATGGTAATCGATTTGCTTCTTCCAGGACATGGTCTATTGTGTCAAAAGGTATCAAACCAATGATCGGACCAAATGGCTCGTCATTCATAAACTGGGTGTCATTGCACAAGTCACCGAGTACCGTTGGTTCAAAAAAATTGCCTTTGTCAGAAATTTTATTTCCGCCAAGCAGTAATTTTGAGCCTTTATGAACCGCATCTTCAACAATTTGTTGCATTGCATGCATGCGGCGAGCTTGAGCCAATGGTCCCATATCTGAGGATGCGTCTAAGCCACAACCCACTTTGATCTGTTTGGCTCTTAACACCACTTTCTCAGAAAATTCCTTATAAATACCTTCCTGCACATAAAAACGGGTTGGTGATACACAGACCTGTCCTGCATTACGGAATTTATAACCGACCAGATGTTCAACAGCGGCATCAATATCAGCATCATCACAGACGATGACCGGTGCATGACCACCCAATTCCATGGTGCAAGGCTTCATATACAGACTCGCTTGCGAGGCTAATTTTTTACCCACCGGGGTTGAGCCTGTGAATGAAATCTTTTGGATGATCGGCGATTTGATCATGTAATCAGAAATGAAGTTTGAGTCACCCCAAATCACATTCAGCACACCATTCGGCAAACCCGCCTCATGAAATAGCTGGGCAATCGCATATACCGCGCTTGGTGTGTCGCCAGAACCTTTCACAATGATGGTGCAGCCGGCAGCAATTGCAGCAGAAATTTTACGAATTGCCTGATTAAACGGGAAATTCCACGGTGAAAATGCCAGACATACGCCCAGCGGTTCTCTGACTACTAGTTGCTGTACATTTGGGTTACGCGGTGGAATAACACGGCCATAAATGCGTCGGCATTCTTCTGCATGCCATTCTGCATGTTCTGCACAGACAGTGACTTCTGCAATGGCTTCTTTCAGGGGCTTACCTTGATCAAGGGTAATATTGCGCCCGATTTCTGCTGCTTTTTCACGCGCTAGTTTCGCAAAGGTTCTGAGGATTTCACTACGGGTGATAGGAGAAGTTTTTTTCCACCTTAGAAAAGCCTGTTGTGAACTTTCAAGTGCGTAGTCCAGGTCTGCTTGTGATGCACAGGCCATGAGTCCAATACATTCATGGTTCACTGGATTAAAAACTTCTTTGACGTCTCTATTGGTATGATCTAGAAACTCACCGTTGATATATAAAGGTATATTTGGATAGTTCATGATAAGACATCCCTGGCATATGACTGATGTTAAACAAAATGGAATATGGGGGATGCCCCCCATATATTTAGGCATTGGCAGGTTGCTTGATATCTGAACGTTGTAATTGAATATCAAAACCTTCATAGGCATGGTTTTTGCAGTTGGCTAGCGCACTGCGATATTCTTTTAAACCACCGAGATAGAAGTAAACCGTGTTTTTCTTGCCCGGGATATTCGCACCAAAAATCCAGGATTGCGCTTTAGGGAATAAGGTCATTTCCGCAATATTGGCGCAAGTTTGAGTCCATTGTTCTTCCGCTTCTTTTGTCGCTTCAATGGATTCAACATTGTTTTCAACCGTGTATTGAATGGTATCACTGATCCATTCCACCTGTGATTCAATTGATGGCGGCAGGTTGGTAAACGGGCCATTCGGTCCAAGCACCATGAACATGTTTGGATAGTTATTTACGGTGACACCCATATAGCTCGACGGACCTTCTTTCCAGTAGTCTTTCATGGCCAAGCCGTTTTTACCTTGAATGTCCATGCGCACATAGTTGCCATCGACGGCATCAAAACCTGTGGCACATATCAGCATGTCTAATTCAACGAAATCGCCATTTTCGAGTTTCACACCGTTTTCGGTAATTTCAACAATCGGATTGGCTTTCACATCTTCTAAACGGACATTGTCACGGTTAAAGGTGTTGTAGTAACCACTGTCACACAACGGACGTTTTGCATACAAATCCTGTGGCATAAGCTTCTGTGCAATGGCTGGATCTTTGACGATTTCAGCAATTTTACCCTTAATGAAATTTTGCGCTTCGATATTGGCTTCCATATTGGTGGCAATATCACCGAAAGTTTCAAACATGAAACGGAAACCGCCACCTGTTTGCCATGCCTTTTCAAAAACTGCCTTGCGTTCTTCAGCTGATACGCTCATTGCTGGCACTGTGCTTTCATTCAGGCCAAAGGCAAGGGCTGAATTCCATACACCATCCCAAATTTTGTCATAATTGTCTTTGATCTTTTTAACATCTTCTTCAGACAGTGGATCATTGCCAATTGGAACGCTGTATTGTGCAGAACGCTGGAAGACAGTGAGGTGTTTAGCCAGAGGTGCCACAGCCGTAATAACCTGAACACCGGTGGAACCCGTACCAATCACGCCGACACGTTTACCTTCAAAACTTACGTCATCTGGCCAGCGGCTGGTATGATGCAGCTCACCTTTAAACTGATTAATGCCTTTGATGTTTGGCAAGTTAGGCGCAGACAATAAGCCTAAAGCAGTGATGAGGAAACGCGCCGTGTACTTATCACCATATTCAGTGGTGACTTCCCACAAGGCATCTGCTTCGTTGTAATGAGCCGATTGAACCGCGGTATTGAATTGATAGCTCTTCTTTAAATCATGCTTTTCAGCCACTTGCTGTAAATACTTGCGTACATCAGGGCCTTGCACATATTTTTTCTTGATTTCTAGCGATTGTAGTAATTCTTTATCCCAAGAATAGCAGTAGAGGTGGGTTTCTGTATCCGACAATGCACCTGGGTAACGGTTCCAGTACCAAGTACCTGCGACATCCGTGGCTTTATCAAAAGCCTGAACCTTAAGTTCGAGCTCGTCTCTTAATTTTTTGACTGCATAAAGTCCGCCAAAACCACCACCAATCACGATAGCATCAAAATCCATTTTTTGTGACATGATAATCTCCATTACGACATGTGAATTTATTCAAAATCTGCAGTGCTGGTTATTCATTGCTGATTAATAGCATTGCTTATTCATTGAATAAAGAATCGCAGGAATGCAATCACAAGGCTTGGATGGGGTGAACCTAAAAATTGTACATAATGATCATTGTAGAAAAAAAACAAACTCCAAATAAAAATTCTTATTTTATTGTAATCTTATGTTTTAATTAAAAAATATATTTATATATTGTATGTTTTTATTTTGCATTGAACAATTTGTCATTCGTGTTGGAATAACTTAAAATTTTTAATCCTAGCCCCCGAGAGGGCTAGGATTACCTAAAAAATAAAAATCGAAGAGTTAAAATCTTTTCAACGATTTTGGGTAACTGATCCAAACAATCTCTTTTAGTTGCAAGCTTCTTCATCTGCTAGAAAGAAGGGAAATGGGAAACCTCTTCCTTGAAGTGATTAGACTTACATATTCGGATAGTTTGGACCACCACCACCTTCCGGTGTTACCCAGGTGATGTTCTGTGAAGGATCCTTGATGTCACAGGTCTTGCAGTGCACACAGTTGGCTGCATTGATCTGGAAGCGTTTCGAACCGTCATCATTTTCCATGATTTCGTATACACCCGCGGGGCAGTAGCGCTGCGCCGGTTCATCCCATTTTGGCAGGTTGACATTCACCGGAATCGAAGTGTCAGTCAGTTTTAAATGCGCTGGCTGGTTTTCTTCATGCACCGTGTTGGATACAAACACCGAAGACAGACGGTCAAAGGTCAGTTTGCCATCCGGTTTTGGATAATTCGGCTTGAAGTTCACCGCATCGACGGTTTTCAGCGCACCGAAATCCGTCACCAGGTCATGCAGGGTAAACGGCACCTTAAACACGTTCTGGTCGATAAAGTTAAACGCACCACCGAGCCACTGACCAAACTTGTGCATGGCCGGGCCAAAGTTACGCGAGTTGTACAGCTCTTCTTTCAGCCAGCTATTATTGAACTTGTCGGTGTAAGAAGTCAGTTTTTTGGCAAACAAGTCTTCGCCTTCCGTCACACGCGCAACCGCAAGGTCACCACCTTTTTCCACACCGGCAGCAATGGCTTCAAACACTGCTTCACCGCAGAGCATGCCGGATTTCATCGCGGTATGTGAGCCCTTGATTTTGGCAAAGTTCAGGAAGCCGGCATCGTCACCAATCAGCGATCCGCCCGGGAAGGTAAATTTCGGTAGCGAGTTAAAGCCGCCTTTGGTTACCGCACGCGCGCCATAAGAAATACGTTTGCCACCTTCCAGATACTGCTTGATCAGCGGATGGGTTTTCCAGCGCTGCATTTCCATAAACGGATACATATGCGGGTTGGTGTAAGACAGATCGACGATCATGCCCAAAGTCACCTGATTGTTTTCCGCATGATACAACCACCAGCCGCCTGAAGAACCGGTTTCAGACAATGGCCAGCCGGCACCGTGCATCACCAGACCTGGCTTGTGTTTCGCCGGGTCGATTTCCCACAGCTCTTTGATACCGATACCGTAATGTTGTGGATCTGAATCTTTATCGAGGTTGTATTTGGCAATTAAACGCTTGCCGAGGTGGCCACGGCAGCCTTCAGCAAACAGGGTGTATTTGGCATGCAGTTCATAGCCCGGAGTAAAGTTATGGGTCGGTTCGCCATCCTTGCCAATGCCCATGTCACCGGTTTGAATGCCTTTCACCGAACCATCTGCATGGTACAGAATTTCAGCAGCGGCAAAGCCCGGGAAAATAGATACTTCCAGCTCTTCCGCTTTTTGACCCAACCAGCGCACTACGTTGCCGAGCGAGATAACATAGTTGCCATCGTTATGCATGGTTTTAGGCACCATCCAGTGTGGCGCTTCTTGTGATTTTTCATCCGAGAGCAGGAAATAGGTCTTGTCTTCGGTCACTGGAACATTTAAAGGTGCACCTTCTTCCTTCCAGTTCGGGAACAGCTCATTCATGGCACGTGGTTCCAGTACCGCACCGGACAAGATGTGCGCACCGACTTCAGAGCCTTTTTCCACCACACAAACCGACAGATCGTTCAGGTTGTTTTCAATTGCAAGTTGACGGATCTTGATCGCTGCAGAAAGACCGGCCGGTCCTGCGCCGACAATCACGACGTCAAACTCCATTGATTCGCGTTCGATTTCTTGTTCTTGCATATTCATAAAATCCAATTTTGTATTGTGAACTGTCTGGTAAGGATGAAGACTGAAAATATCTTTCAGCTGTGATTAGCTTAGAGATAAAATGAGCTAGGAGGTTTTATAGCCTTGCCATCAAAAAGTCAGGATTAGTATTCAAGTTATAGCTTAAATCACTAATCCCGTCCTTTTAGATACACTCAATACCTGTTATACAATTATTGAGTCGCTTCACGGATCATATTGCGGGCAATAATGACCTGTTGGATTTGCGTTGTACCTTCATACAAACGGAATAAACGTACATCACGGTAAAAACGCTCAATAGCATATTCACTGATATAACCCGCACCACCATGGATCTGTACGCCACGATCTGCGACACGGCCACACATTTCAGTGGCAAACATCTTGGCACAAGATGCTTCCGTGCTGACATTCTGTCCAGCATCACGAAGTCGGGCAGCATCTAATACCATACATTTTGCTGCGTAAATTTCAGCTTTAGAATCGGCTAACATACCTTGAATCAACTGGAAGTTCGCAATCGCTTGACCAAACTGTTTGCGCTCAACGGCATATTGTAGGGAATCTTCCAGCATACGCGTAGCAGCACCTACACTTAATGCAGCAATATGAATACGGCCTTTATCAAGTACCTTCATTGCAGTTTTAAAACCTACACCTTCAACACCACCAATGAGTGCAGATGCAGGAATACGACAGTTTTCAAAAATCACATCACAGGTATGTGCACCTTTTTGGCCCATCTTCTTATCACGTTTACCCAAGGAAATACCAGGAGTTTTACTGTCCACGATAAAGGCTGAAATTCCACCTGTACCTTTAATTTCGGTACTGGTACGTGCCATGACAGTAAAGACACCCGCATGCGGTGCATTGGTGATGTAACGCTTAGTGCCATTTAAAATGTAATGATCACCATCTTTCACCGCTGTGGTTTTTAAAGAGGCAGCATCTGAACCGGAATCAGGTTCAGTTAAACAGAATGAACCAATAATTTCACCACTTGCCAGACGTGGCAAAAAATACTGTTTCTGCTCTTCGGAGCCATCAATAATTAAGCCTGATGAACCGATCCCATTGTTAGTGCCGATCAGTGAACGGAAAGCAGGAGAGGTACGTCCCAGTTCAAATGCAATGTAAACCTCTTCCTCCATGGTCAGGCCAAGACCCTCATATTCCTCAGGAATGGTGAGACCAAAAAGACCCAGTTCTTTCATTTGCTGCACGATTTCAGCTGGAATTTCATCGGTTTCCGCAACAATTTCTTCATTGGGAATAAGAACGCCATCGACAAACTGACGGATCATGTCAACCAGCTGATTTAATGTGTCTTGATCGCGAATCATTTTTAAGCCCTTGTATTAGATAGGTAAATTTAGCCATCTCTGCTTCATGCAGGGGTGATCTAATGCTTTGGAATGAAAATAATATGACAGAATGGAAAAATAAATGCAATAATATTGATATCAAATACCGCTGTGCGGTATTTTATTTGTGTTTTTTAAATATTTTTAGCCAATTTTTAATTTAAAACTATGTTCCTGTGGGCTTTATTGTTGCAAAAAAACAGGTATATTTGGTTTAAATAAACCGCTATGCGAAACATGTAGGTTGTTATGGAAAATGAAATATTGAATTTAGATATTCAAAGTAATGGTGTGGCCATTGTTGAACTACATCGTCCAGATACTAGAAATGCATTGAATCTGGAACTGCGCCAACAGCTCGCAGCAATGTTTGAGCAGCTCGCTGCATCTGATACAGTCCGCGCAATTGTCATTACTGGTGGTGAAAAAGTATTTGCAGCAGGTGCGGATATCCGGGACTTCACCACTGCAAAAACCGTAGACATGTATTTACGCCATACGGAACAGTACTGGCGGGCCATTATTGATTGCCCTAAACCGATTGTGGCTGCTGTGAATGGATATGCATTGGGTGGTGGGTGTGAACTTGCAATGCATGCAGACATCATTATTGCCGGAAAATCAGCCCAGTTTGGTCAGCCTGAAGTCAAATTGGGGCTGATGCCAGGTGCTGGTGGTACCCAACGCTTACTGCGTGCGGTAGGGAAGTTTAAAGCCATGCAAATAGTGTTAACAGGAAAGATCTTTTCTGCAGAAGAAGCTGACAAAATGGGGTTGGTTTCCGAAGTGGTTGAGGATGATCAAACCCTTGCTAAAGCGGTTGAAATTGCGACACAGATTGCCCAACTCTCACCGATTGCCGTTGAACAGATCAAAGAAGTCACAACACTAGGTGCCAATATGCCACTCGATGGTGCTTTGGCATTAGAGCGTAAAGCCTTCCAAATTTTATTTGATACACAAGATCAAAAAGAAGGCGTCAATGCCTTTTTCGAAAAGCGAAGCCCTCAATATCAAGGAAAATAAGTCATGACGATTCAAAAAATGGCCTTGATTGGCACAGGCGTAATGGGAATGGGTATTGCGCAAATTGCAGCACAGGCGGGTGTTGAGGTCCGTTTATTTGATGCTAAACCCGGCGCTGCTGAGCAAGGCTTGGAAAAATTAAAAGTAACCTTGCACAAACTAGCTGCTAAAGGAAAGTTAACCGAACAGCAGCTTGTGGATACCTTAGCCCGATTGATTATCTTGGAAAGCATTGAAGAGGTTGCTGGCGTTGATCTGGTCGTAGAAGCAATTATTGAAAATCTGGAAATCAAGCAAACTTTGTTTAAACAGCTTGAAAGGATTGTGGCTGAAGAAACTATTCTGGTTTCAAATACATCCTCACTATCTGTGACCTCAATTGCATCTGCGTGTCAGCATCAGGGCCGTATCGCAGGTTTCCATTTCTTCAATCCGGTTCCACTGATGAAAATTGTGGAAGTGATTGCGGGGTTGGCTACAGATGAGCAAGTCGTAGTCGACTTACTGGATCTGGCGAACCGCATGGGACATTTGGGTGTCCGGACTAAAGATACACCAGGATTCATCGTTAATCATGCTGGTCGTGCTTATAGTACTGAAGCGCTGAAAATACTGGGCGAATGTGTGACTTCACCCAGTGAAATTGACCGGATTTTACGCGAAGGAGCTGGTTTCCGCATGGGACCACTCGAACTGTTCGATTTGACGGCACTGGATGTTTCTCATCCGGTGATGGAGTCCATTTTCAATCAGTTTTATCAGGAAGCGCGTTACCGCCCGAGCGCTTTAACTCGTCAGATGCTGGCAGGTAAAAAAGTCGGCCGTAAGGTCGGTGAGGGTTTCTACAAATACGTTGATGGCGTAAAAATCAATGAAGAGCCTCGTCAGACTGTACCTCAGGTTTCAACATTTAATGCGGTCTGGATCAAAACAGATTTAGAGCAGGATGCAGCCATCCTAACAAATTATCTGCAAGCGCAAGGATTAACATTAGATACAGCCACGCAACCGGGTGCAGATAGTTTAATTTTACTGGCTACTTACGGTGAAGACACGACATCTGCAGCTTTGCGTTTTGGTGTCGATGCAACACGAGCAGTTAGTATCGATATGCTCACCGATTTTGCGAACCACCGAACCTTGATGCCATCGATTGCAACCAAAAAAGTTTATATTGATCAGTCACATACAATTTTTTCGGCCAATAACCATGGTGTCAGTGTGATTGATGAAAGCATGGGATTTGTCGCGCAGCGTGTATTAGCCATGGTAATCAATCTGGCCTGCGATATCGCACAACAAGGTATTGCAACTGCAGCAGATATTGATAAGGCAGTGAAACTTGGTTTGGGCTACCCACATGGTCCGATCTCATGGGGGGACGTACTGGGTGCATCACGTATTCTGCAGATTCTGGAACGTATTACGAAGAACACAGGTGATCCACGTTACCGTCCAAGTCCATGGTTGCAGCGTCGCGCCCGATTAAACTTGTCTTTGCTTCATACCTCAACAATTTAAAGGATTAATACAATGTTAAATGCCTATATTTACGATGGCCTGCGTACTCCATTTGGCCGTCATGCAGGTGCGTTATCCTCTATCCGTCCAGACAATCTGGCAGCGCATGTGATCAAGGCACTGGTAGAAAAAAATCACCTTCCAGCCAATATCTTTGATGATGTGATTCTGGGTAATACCAATCAGGCCGGTGAAGACAGCCGTAACATTGCGCGTCATGCGACCTTATTGGCAGGTCTGGATGTAAAAACTCCGGCACAAACTGTTAACCGTTTATGTGCTTCCGGCCTTGCTGCGTTGATAGATGCTGCACGTGCAATTAGCTGTGGGGAGGGTGAGGTCATCCTGGCCGGAGGCGTGGAATCCATGTCTCGAGCTCCTTTTGTATTTGCCAAATCAGAAACATCGTTCAGCCGTGATCTTAAAGTCTTTGATTCAACTATCGGTGCACGTTTCCCGAACCCGGCAATCGAAAAGCAGTTCGGTGATGACACGATGCCTAAAACGGGCGATAACGTGGCGGTTGAATATGGTGTAACGCGTGAAGATGCAGACCGTTTCGCAGCCGCTTCCCAAGCGAGATATGAGGCTGCCAAACAAGCAAGTTTTTTCGCTGGTGAAATCGTAGGTGTTGAGGTGTCTCAAGGGCGTAAATTGTCTCCAAAACTGGTGGAAATCGATGAGCATCCACGTCCAAGTTCAGATTTTGTTGCCTTGCAAAAGCTCAAGCCTTTATTTGAAGGTGGCGTGGTGACAGCGGGTAATGCATCCGGCGTCAATGATGGTGCAGCTGCCCTGATTATTGGTTCTACTGCGGCTGAACAAAAACTGGGAATCAAACCGATGGCCAAAATCCTGTCTTCTGGTGCTGCAGGAATTGAACCGCGTATTATGGGTGCTGGTCCTGTAGATGCCATTAAACTCGCGCTGAAACGTGCCAATCTCACTTTAGATGACATGGATATTATTGAAATCAATGAAGCCTTTGCATCTCAGGTATTGGCGTGTCTAAAAGGTTTGGATATCGATTTTGATGACCCACGTGTTAATCCAAATGGTGGAGCAATCGCAGTCGGACATCCATTAGGAGCCTCTGGAGCGCGTCTTGCCTTAACGACAGCACGTGAATTACAACGTAGCGGCAAAAAATATGCTGTAATCAGTTTGTGTATTGGTGTGGGACAAGGTCTCGCCATGGTGATTGAGCGCACATAAAAGGAATAAAAAATGGGTGCATTGGAAGGTATTCGCGTATTGGATTTAAGCCGCGTACTGGCAGGTCCTTGGTGTGGTCAGATTCTGGCGGATTTGGGTGCTGAAGTGATTAAAGTTGAACGTCCCAAAACAGGTGATGATACCCGCTTGTGGGGACCACCATGGATGAAGGATGATCAGGGTGAAGATACGCAGGAAGCTGCCTATTACCAGTCTGCTAACCGCAATAAACTTTCTATCGCAATTGATATTGCCACACTGGAAGGTCAGAAATTAGTTCGTACACTGGCAGCAGGTTCGGATGTTTTAATTGAAAACTACAAAGCGGGCTCACTGAAAAAGTACGGTCTGGATTATGACAGCTTAAAAGCGATTAATCCGAAATTAGTGTATTGCTCGATTACCGGATTTGGCCAAACCGGTCCACGTGCGCCAGAACCGGGTTATGATTTTATCATTCAAGGTATGGGCGGTTTGATGTCTGTGACCGGAGAGAAAGATGACCTTCCGGGCGGTGGGCCGCAAAAAGTGGGTGTGGCTTTTGCCGACCTGACGACTGGGCTTTATGCCACCATTGCGATTCAAGCAGCACTTTTGAACCGCACCATGACAGGTCTGGGTCAGTATATTGATATGGCGTTATTAGATGTACAGGTTGCAACGTTAGCCAATCAAGGCATGAATTATCTATCTTCGGGTAAAGTACCTGGACGTTATGGCAATGCACATGCGAATATTGTGCCTTATCAAGTGTTTAAAGCAGCCGATCAGGACTTTATTATTGCCTGTGGAAATGACAAGCAATTCGTTGCGCTGTGTCAGGCCATTGGTTTGCCGGAGCTGCAGAATGATCCGCGTTTCTTAAGCAATGCGTTACGAATCCAGCATCGTCAAGAGATGGATAAATTACTCGGCACCCATTTTAAAACCAATTCTGCACGGCACTGGGTAGATGCGATTCACACGATAAAAGTTCCGGTGGGTTTAATCAACAATTTACAGCAAGCATTTGAGGAGCCTCAGGTGATTGCGCGCAATATGTTGGTTGATATGAAGCATCCGTTGAAGGAGAAGTTAACGGTGATTGGTTCACCCATTAAACTGTCACGCACCCCGGTGGAATATAAGAAAGCACCGCCAATGCTGGGTGAACATACTGATGAAATCTTAAGTGGCATTCTGGATGCAGAAAAGATTGCTGAACTTAGGCAGAGAGGTATCATCGGGTAATATTTAAATATTGGGCAAAGGAGATTCTGTCGAAGACTATCCTTTGCCCTAATTATAATAAATGAATTATAATTTCCGCAGTGCGGAACAAAGTATGCTTAATTAGGCAGGAATAATATGACGAATGACGTGATTGATTCAGAACAGACAGAAAATCTTTTGGCGCCATTACGTCATGAATTATTGAATCCGATTGAAGATATGCAGGATGAAAATGACCGTCAATATGTGACCGCATTAGCTAGAGGATTAGAATTATTACGTTGCTTTACACCCAAATATCAACATTTAGGTAATCAGGAATTGTCCCAGATGACAGGATTACCTAAAGCGACCATTACCCGCTTAACCCATACCCTTTCACGTTTAGGATATATTAAGCAAGTACCGAACTCGAATAAATTTCAATTGTCATCAGGGGTACTGTCTTTTGGCTATTCAATGCTTGCCAATGTTTCGATTCGTTCGATAGCCCATCCTCATATGCAGGAGCTAGCAGATTATGCTGGTGCAGCGGTTGCCATGGCCACACGTGATCGGCTGAATATGATTTATTTAGATGTGGTGCAGGGTAAAGGTAATGTAACAATGCGCCGTCCAGTCGGTACTTATTTGCCGATCCATTTAAGTGCCATGGGCAGGGCTTGTCTCGCTGCGATGCCTGCGGATGAGCGCGATTTTCTGTTAAATGCCATTCGGGAAAAGAATAAAGATGACTGGATTAAAATTAATCGAGAGTTAGACAAAGCATTTAAAGATTTCCAAGATTATGGCTGTTGTTTTTCGATTGGAGAATGGCAGAAAGATGTAAATTCAGTTGCTGTCCCCTTATTGCATGAACAACACGGACTTTTAGTATTCAATTGTGGTGGGCCAAGTTTTGTATTAAGCCGTGAGAAACTGGAAGAAGATATTGCACCAAGATTAATTCTGATGGTGAATAATATTAAAGCGGAAATTGGCTGAATGTCAGGCTTCTATGTATGTGGCATAACTCGCCCAATCAGCCATCAAATTTTTCCTTTTCTCAAGATAAGCTCCACGTAAGTAAGCTGCTTCTACTTCATCGGGTAGTTTATGTGCTAGTACATGCTCACAGACTTCACGAGGATAATCAGTTTTATCGGCTGACCAATCACGAAATGTTGAACGGAAACCATGTGTTGTAATCACTCGATTTTGTTTAGGATCAATATAGCCTAAGCCATTTTCTTTTAACTTTTGTTCGTGCATCCGCTTGATTAAGGTTGTTAAGGACATATCCGAAAGCATTTCGCCACTACGAGGAGCAGGGAAAATGAAGTCTTGAGGTTGAGTATATTCTTGAATTGATTCAAGCAAACTAATGGTTTGTTGGGATAGGGGAACACGGTGTTCTTTTTCTGCTTTCATCCTTTCTTTAGGAATGATCCAAACTTTATTCTTAAAATCAATTTCTTGCCATGTTGCACCAAAAACCTCGCCAGAACGACAGGCAGTTAAAATTACAAATTCTAGAGCTTTAGGTGAAATCCCTTTTTTCTGTCTCAGATGCTGGATAAACCCAGCAACTTGTTCGTAAGGTAAAGATGGATGAGGGCGTGATTCTTGCTTTAAGTTACCTAAGATTGGTTCTAGATTACCTTTCCATTCAGCAGGATTATCGCCAACAAAATATCCCATAGCCTTAGCATAATCAAAAATAGTTTCGATACGACCACGAATACGTTTAGCTGTTTCGTTCTTTTCAATCCAGATAGGTCTAAGAACTTCGGCAATATCAACTTTAGTAATTGTGCCAATACTGATATCACCTAGAGTTGGGTAGATATAGGTTTCTAATGTAGATGTCCATTGTCCGATATGCTTTTCATTTTTGAGTTCACGAGTTTTATTAGCAATAACGACTTTTGCACATTCAATGAATGTCTTGTTTCTAAGCTTTTGAATATGAAGCTTGTCGAGCTGTTCCTGTTTATGTGCAATTGGATCAACACCACTTCGTATTTGTAATCTTAATTCAGTGGCTTTAGCACGAGCTTCTGCTAAAGAAACTTCAGGGTAGGGACCAATACCAATATCACGGCGATGAGGTTTTAGCTTCCCATCTTTATCCAACCGTTTACCCACAACAGCACGCAAAATCCAGACACGGGAATTACCCTCGACATTTAGATATAAGCCATCAACACCGCCTACAGAATGTCGACCAGTCTTTTTGATTTTTGCTACACTGAGAGCAGATAGCTCTTTAGATTTCTTTGGCATATTATTTTTACCCCACAACCTACCCCTCATAAAATACTGGAAATGATTGGATTAGACAAGACGGTTTTGGATGATTAAATTATTAAGTATATGAAAAATAATTTATTTTAATATTGTGTTAGATTGCTTTGGACTGCTGTTAGACGGACACCGCTTCCGCCAAATTCGAAAAGCCCCTGTTAAAAGCAGGGGCTTTTTTTATATCTATTATTTTATCCCGCATCTTACCCTCCATAAAAATTTGGATTGTGTTAGACAGATTTTGATTTCAGTTTAATTTTATATTGTGTAGTTGATCGCACCCTCATAATGGTCAATATCTTTTAATTGTTTGATGAATTCTTTAGGGGCGACTATTGCTGCTATATGTATAATTATGGGTAGAATAGCTCCTTATAATACTAAGCCCTTTACATCCCTAACTTGCAAAGTAAAATCGCCTGATATGTACCAAATTTAAATTAATAGATATGGATAGTTCATGAATTTAATAAATCACTGTAGTAAGTTATTTCTTGCAATTTTTCTTATGATAAATCTTTCAAATATATATGCAGCAAAGATAGAGGCTGTAGATGCTGAAGTACAGGAGAGTGCTCGAGACGCAATGGAAGCTGCTGGAGCAGAAGCTGTAGAGGCTGGTGGAGGGGAGACTGCATGCCGTGCTGAAGAGGCATGTGATGTTGCATCTGCTGTTTCTGAGGATGAAATGTACGGTGGTATTCAACAGGAATATGTCGTAAAAGGCTGCAAGGTAACAATCTACAATGATGGACCTGTGAAAATGGTCAATGTAAAGACGGATCAACCATGTGATGCTCCACTTCCTAAAGACCATAAATTTTCTAGATAGACTCTGTGTACCTATAAATTATTTTGTGCGCCTTTCTGTTTTTTCTCATAATCATGAACCATTCGAATACGCTCTTCGGTTGCAGGATGAGAGGATAAAGTATCAAGAACAGCTGTAGATAGTTTATTAGCTGAAGATTCTTCTTGAGAAGTTGCTGGGTTGGCCTGATTCTTTTTATCGATACCTTCTTCTGTTGTATCGCTTAAACGTTGTAAGAAATTTGCAAAGTGCGAGACTTCTATATGCTTCCTATCCATCAGCTGTAAAGCATATAGATCGGCTTCGGACTCAAATTTACGTGAGTAATTTGCACCAATCATAGCAGCAGGTAAGGACGTAAATAAGTCTGAATTATCTCCTGTCATTGCAATGTATAATATACTTAGGCCTAAACTCGTTAAGCCTTGTTGCAAACTATGGCGATAAACCAAATGACCTTGTTCATGGGCTAATACGCCCAAGATTTCCTGATTCGTATGTGCCAATTTGATCAGTTCATCTGTGATAATAATCGTATTATTGGGTAGCGCTACAGCATTTGCTCCTAACTGGTCGCCTTGACGGAAGACTAATTTGGCTGGTTTGTTTTCAGCAACAGTATTCAAATACTGTTTAGTAATTTGATCTTTTTGAGTTTTTGCTAATTGGCTGGGTGCAGTCCAATTATTTAATACATAATTCTCGGCTTCATCACCTAGTTTCTTTAAAGTATTCTCAGGTAATTGAAAAGCAAGATAATGGGACGTTGCTGGTACCCCCCATTTGACTAGACTGATCGCAAAAGTAATCACAAAAATTACACTAAAAAGAATAAGACCCGGAGAGCGTTCAAATTTCCAGATCGAATGTTGAACCTTTTTAGTTGTGTAATTAAACCATTCTGGTAATGCGCTATGAAACTCAATTCGTGCATCATCAGATAATTCAATTACTGGGTGTAACTGTCCCAGCGCACCAATCAATTTCATATCAGTATATTGATAATGACGCTGAAGTTCTAATTGCTCACCATACCGAATTAGAACTTCAGATTCAGATTGAGCTGAAATCTGAGCAGGGTATGGTTTAGACACTAGGCCATCATAGAAAGTGATATCTACTGCGTGGGACATAAATTATTAAACTCAGATTGTTATAAAGAGATGTCGATATCAAAAATATCACTGATTTCTTCAGCTAAAGCACTTTGTTCTTGTTGAGCTAGATTCATCATTTGATCTGGATCATCTAATAAAATTAAACTCATCGATTCAATCTGGTATTTATGAATACGAACTGCAGCCCAAGCAGACATTAAACCTATGGTTAAGATTTTTACAATCCAGTTCGATGCTACAATCCATGCAAAACGCCATTGGTTACAGTCTGTTTTAAATTGACTGTTTCCAACTGTAGTATTGTTCCATGTCGTAATAAAAATACGTGCAGCAATTAATGGATAAATAAATAATCCAATAAATGCATATACCGTAAATATTCCGAAGAATATAGCATTCGGTGAGAACCCAGAAATTGTTCCTGCCATAGCAAAGTAAATGATTGAAAAAATAGCAATTATACCAATTGCAATAAAAACTGGTATATAAACTGCAGCCATATATGCAGACCATTTCGCGTTTAATTTAAAATTTAGTTGGCCAGCATATAAGTTGTTAAGATAATATTTTTTATATAGCCAAATAGCTACAGGTGTAAAGATTCCTAAAGTGAAAATATATACCAATATACTTAAAAGAAAGACTTTATAAGATTCTTTTATCGTTCCACCAAAATAAAAACGTGCGTTGCCGAACTTACTATTTCTTGCCGTAAAACGTAAAGTAGCGCGAATTAGCCAAGGTACTGCTGCATATAGTGCAACTAGTCCAACCACAGTCGCAATCATTGAATACTGTGATGAAATTGCAAATACGACGTAAATTCCTAATGCAATTAAACGTCCAATCAAAATCTTGGTTGGAATCCCTGTAAAATCAAAGCGGCGTTCAAAAAATTCTGTATTGCCATAAAAATAGCGTAGGCGACGAACTTTGGCCCAAGGTGCATATAAGCTCAAAGTAATAATAGTCAAAAGAATATTAACGATCCAGATTCCAAAATATTCTGAGGCATTCCCATGAAATTTAAAATGATGAATTCCTGAATGTGAAATTGGTGGAGTTGTAATATTTTGATCCTCATTTACATCTTGAGGAAGAGAGGTTAAAGCTTGGTCTTGCATTTTATTCTCTTTATTGAAAATATATGATCTTGATTGAATGTAATAGATAATTAGAAAACTATTGAGAATATTATATATTTTTTATAAATTGAAATAAATAGAATGAAAAGCAAACAACTATTTTTACCATTATATTCTTATTGAGTTGTTTCGAGCAGAAAGCTTATCGCGAGAAGTATAAATAATAGGTTTAAAGGCATCGGTGACTTATTGTGATTGTAAATTTAGTAGTAATTCTAAGAAAAACTTTCTACATCATTAATTTCATCATTTACCATTTTTTATATTCTAATCTTACCTGTTGAAACTAATATATCTATATAAATTTCAATCCCGTTATAAACCCAACTTTAACAATAACTCATTCATTATTTATCCTTACTTTTTAATGATCTAATTTAAAACAAATGTCATTTTGTGTGCTTGACTGTAAGAGAGTTGAATACTATTCTTCGCATGCTGGCCACATTGCCAGTCGGTTGTCGCAGACCGTCTCATAGAAGCATTAAAGGTTTTATACCTTTAGTGTCTAGCCCCTCGTGCCCCCTCTACGGTGGAACGGGAGGGGGACACCCACGGGTGTGCTGGATCTATGACCAGTCTGCGAACCCCCTTTCGTTCTGCCACCATAATTTTAATGATTTGGCAGAACTCCCAATAAAAAAGGAGTTGGCTTTGCACATTCATTATTTCTTGGCAGCCTTTGCCAAAAGCTATAACGACACAACTTAAAAATTTAAAGCAGTTTGAATGCCATAAGGTTTTTAGGCTTTAAGTCATTTTTACTTAAAACTTAGCAACTACAAAACTTGAGATGTGCCAAGCACCGTCTTACGGCTTTGCTGTGCCTTTTTTCTCCCAAAAAGGGCACAGGCTTTTTATCTCATTTAGAAACAACAAGAATTTATAACGGTAAAACTATGCCAACTTTAGAAATATCTTCCAAAAAATTACAGGTTGTTCAAACCGCCATCCAACTCTTTACCACGCATGGATTTCATAATGCAGGTGTAGACCTGATTATCAAAAAATCCAAAATTCAAAAAGCGACGTTTTATAACTACTTTCACTCGAAAGAACGACTTGTTGAAATGTGCCTAATCTTTCAAAAAAGCCGACTCAAAGAAGAAGTGCTGGCAATTGTCTATTCACACCGCTACCCAACCGCAGCCGATAAACTCAAAGAAATTGTCCGTTTACATGTTGATGTAAATAGTTTTTACCATCTTTTGTTTAAAGCTATTTTTGAATTAAAACTGCTTTACCCAAGGGCTTACCGCATGGCGATTGAATATAGAAAATGGCTACTTAAAGAACTTTTTGACCTAATTTTTAGTTTGGAAACTCGTGCCTTAAAACCTGATGCCGATATGGTTTTAAATCTAATAGATGGTTTGATGTTTGGGTTTTTAAGTACCAATAGTTTGAGTGAGAGGGATGAGGTGTTGGAGCGGTTTTTTAAAATAACTTGATGAATAGTGCTTTGGAACAAGATGCTTTTGAAAAGGTAGTTCAAAAGCATCTTGCTCACTTAGTTTATATGGGTCTGATATTTTAAGTTAAACAGGAATATTGGCTCTTATTTTCAGAGTTTAATTTTGACTTATTGAGACTCATCTAAATCACGTTCGCGGCAGGATAATTCATAGTAATTACCTTTTGGCAGAGAACTAATTTTAAACCCATAGTAAGTGCTATCGGTTTCTATCGGAGCGATATTACATTGATTCTTTTTTGCAAATTTTTCAATTAATTTTAAATTGGTGGTTTGCTTAAATACAGCTCCCCAACCTTCACTCACACAACAGCCCACATATTCAGACATATATTCATCTGAAATAAGCACAACGTTTTGTCCCATAAATTCATAAGGTTTTTTGAGTTTGTATATATCGTTATAGTCTGCTCTTGAAATATTAGGTTTTTTGGCTAGGAAACCTTTTTGTTTAAGAATTTGAAACTTTAAAAAATCTTCAGGACCAGTACCAAGTCCCCGATAAATCGAGCTATTGTCCTCTGCAAAACTATATGAGCTGAAAATGCTAACTAAGCTTAAAAGTAATAATTTTTTCATTTGTAATTTCAGAAGTTGTATTAGGGCATAATTGTTTCATATCTTCTTTAAAGCGTAAAGTAAGTAGCTGATTTTTAAATCATAGATAGATTTTTCTATACACGGCAAACCATAATTAATTTACTAATAATAGGTTTCATATAATTAACTATCTATAGAATAAATTTTTTGCTTCTTTAAAAATTATTTAAACGAATTAAGTAAATTTTTTATTAGCGTCCTAATTTATTCGCTTATTTGATAGTCTTTTTGTATATAATATGTATTCTTTGTATTTATTTATCTTTATAGAGTAAACATGAAAAAAATATTAATCATTACTATGGCGAGTTCTTTCGGTTTAATTGCTTGTTCAACTACTGAAACTTCAAGAACGATACAAAGTCCACAAGTCACTGCTGCTACTGCTACAACAAAATATACCGGAGTAAAAACTCCTATTTCTATTGGTAAGTTTGATAATCGCTCTAGTTATATGAGAGGTGTTTTCTCTGATAATGTAGACCGTCTAGGCGGGCAGGCGAAAACTATTCTTGAAACACATTTACAGCAAACTGGCTATTTTTCAGTTTTAAACCGTGACAATCTATCAGAAATTAAACAAGAAGTAGGTTATAGCAATACTGCTCAATCTATTAAAGGTGCTCGTTACGTTATTACTGGTGATGTCTCTGAATTTGGTCGTAAAGAAGTAGGTGATCAACAGTTATTTGGTATTTTAGGGCGCGGTAAACAACAAGTTGCTTATGCAAAAGTTAATCTAAATGTCGTTGATGTAAAAACATCTGAAGTCGTGCATTCCGTACAAGGTGCGGGTGAATATGCCTTAGGTGCTCGTGAAGTATTAGGTTTTGGCTCTACAGCTTCTTATGATTCGACTTTAAATGGCAAAGTACTTGATTTAGCTGTTCGTGAAGCAGTTAATAATCTTGTAACAGATATTCAAAATAACCGTTGGTCAATTCAATAATTTTGGATATGTGTTAAATGAAAAAAATTCTTTTAAGCAGTTTTCTTGCTATGGGATTGGTTGGGTGTGCCGCTGGTCCTCAACCTTTATATAATTGGGGAACTTATACTCATCAAACCTATTTGATGTATAACTCACCTGAGAAAGCGACACCAAGTACGCAAATCACAAAATTAGAAGCTGAAATTGAGAAAACTAAAGGCAAGGGCTTAGCCGTTCCGCCAGGTTTATATGCGCATTTAGGATTATTGTATTTACAAGAGAATAATTCTCAAAAAGCAATTGAGTATTTCCAGCTTGAACGACAAGTATATCCAGAATCTACAGTTTTAATGGATCGCTTATTGCAAAAAATGAATGCTAATGGTGGGAATGCAAAATCATGATGAAGAAATTTCTAATTGCTGGTTTGGTTATCTCTAGCCTTGCATTTACTGGATGTGCCGTTACTCCACCACCTAATAAAGATATTACAGCTTATAAAGCTCATATGCCAAAATCGATTTTGGTATTGCCTCCAGTCAATGATTCGCCTGATGTAAAAGCGACTTATAGTTATTGGCCTACTGTGGTGGCACCTGTGGCAGAAGCTGGTTATTACGTTTTCCCAATCTCTGTCGTAGACAATATGTTTAAAGAGAATGGGGTTACTAATGGCAGTGATGCTCAGTCTATTGCACCTCAGAAATTACAAGAGATTTTTGGTGCAGACGCAGCTTTATATATTCGAATTAAAGAATATGGTTCTAAATACCAAGTGATTCAGAGTGTCGCGACAGTAAGTGCTGATGCAAAGCTTGTTGATTTAAAAACTGGAGATGTGATTTGGACAGGTGAGAAAAAACTTGTTCAAGCAAGTAATGATGGTAATGCGGGTTTAATTGGAATGGTCGTCGGTGCTTTAGTTGAACAGATTGCTGGCAGCTTTACTGATCGGGCTTATCCATTAGCGAGTATGGTAAATACTCAACTTTTTACCCCGACGACTTATAATCCGGGTATGGGGTTGTTATATGGTCCACGTTCACCAAAATATCAACAAGATGGAGTAGTAGCTAAGTAAATTAAAGTCTTAACTAAAGTTTTACTTTATTAAAAATAGGCTGCAATCTAGTTTAATTATATGAAATGCTAGATAAAAATTTATTATTCCAGATAGTTTATAAATTTTTTGATTAGGTAGGAGAGCTAGAGTAACTAGTTCTCCTATTTAATTTAAATTACTTCTTTTGCTTAAAACGGTATTTACATTTTAAACAGCGATAATCTTGAAAAATATTCTTGTCGATTATTACGCCAGCTTTCTTACCAAAAATATTACCAACTACACCGCCAGTAATTCCTGCACTAATGGCACCAACAAAAGTCCCTACAGTTCCGCCAACAATTACACCTAAAGGACCAGCAACAGTACCAATAGCTGCTCCAACAGTAGCACCAGTCGCAGCGCCACCTACAGTGCCTGCCGTTGTACCGGCAGCTGTGAGTAAAACACCGCCAGTTGTTCTAAGTAATTTGTCATGGTCACGTGCTTCAATTTCTGTAGAACCACACTTAGGACATTGCAGAGCTTTTTCCATAAAATTTCCTGTCTTTCATCATTGAGTGACACAGTTGAGGGCTAAATCAGTAAAGTGGGTAAAGAACCTGTCTTGCGATGCAGTATCTTTTGCCTATTGAGTGATCGTAACGATAAACTGGTCTGTTTTGATTTTAGCTGAACATTGACACAAATATTTATAGATCATGTAAACACTTGTACTTTAATAATTATCTCATTAAATACCAATGTTTAGAATGACTAAGGTTTACATATTCATGTGTCTAGCAGAGAGAAATTCAATAATGATGAATAGAATGTGAAGGGTTTTTCTGAAGTTACTTAGGGTGACAAGCTGGTAAATGATAAAAGGCTTATCCTATTTGAATAAGCCTTCTTTGAATATTAGAGAGCTTTTTTCCAACTCAAAAATTTATATAATCCAAACATGAAAGTAATCCAGATTGGAATTAAAATCACCGATTTTTCAAATCCTTGAGTCCACATGATGTATAAAATCATGCCAATAAAAATTAAAACAATATAGTTACTCAAGGGTGAAAATAGAGCAGGGAATTTGGCAACTTTATTTTCAAGCTTCATGGCGTGTTTAAACTTTAAATGAGTAAAGCTAATAATTGCCCAGTTTAAAACCAGTGCAGCTACAGCCATGTACATGAGATAGCTTAAAGCTTCTTCTGGGATAAAATAGTTCAGTAATACACAACCAAAAATCAGAATAGAAGAAAAGATAACAGCAGGCGTTGGAACCCCTTGTTTGCTGACTTTTGTAAAAATTTGGGATGCGTGACCTTGTACTGCTAGGCCATATAACATACGACTGTTTGCATACATACCACTGTTATAAACAGACAGTGCGGCTGTTAAAATAATAAAGTTAAGCAAATGCGCTGCCCAACCAATGCCAAGCTGACTAAAAATCATGACAAATGGGCTTTTATCTAAACCACCAAGGTCAAGCTGATTCCACGGAATAAGCGACATGATGATAGCAAGCGAAGCCACATAGAAAATCAAGATTCGAAAGATGACTTGGTTAATGGCTTGTGGAATACTTTTTTCTGGATTTTCAGCTTCAGCAGCAGTCATTCCAATCAGTTCAATTCCGCCAAAAGCAAACATTAAAAAGGCGAGCATATAAAATAGGCCCGAGAACCCATGCGGAAAAAATCCGCCATGCTGCCATAAGTTTGCAAAGCTAGCGATAGAGTCACTACCCGCGGTAAGCAATAAATATAAGCCAAACACGATCATGGCAATGACTGCTGCGACTTTAATAATGGCTAACCAAAACTCAGATTCACCGTAAAATTTAACGTTGCCTAAGTTCAAACATGTGACCAAAACAAAGAAAAATAAGGCTGATATCCAAGCAGGAATGTGGGGCCACCAATAATGCACATATTTAGCAACTGCTGTCAATTCGGTCATCGCGACCAGAATATAAACAACCCAATAGTTCCAGCCCGATAAAAAACCGGGGAATTTCCCCCAATATTTTTGTGCAAAGTAACTAAAGGAACCGACCACAGGTTCTTCTACGATCATTTCACCCATTTGGCGCATAATTAAAAATGCGACCAAACCGACAATGGCATAACCTAAAATAATAGAAGGACCAGCAGACTGGATGACTTGTGCAGAGCCTAAAAATAAACCTGTCCCGACAGCACCACCCATAGCGATCAACTGGATATGGCGATTTTTAAGTCCGCGTTTTAATTGGGAAGATGAGTTGCTCAAAATATATGCGCTGAATAAAAAAGCTGGCGCTATTGTAATAGATTGGTTAGGGATAACCTAGTTTGAAAAGGATTTTACTCAGCTAAATAAAAAGGATCCGTACAAAGCTATACGGATCCCTTTTTGAAATCGGTTATTTTATAAATTAGAAAGATACCATTTTGCCCGGATTAATCATTGCGCCGATGCCATACATGCTTTTAGCGAGGGGAATAACAACGGGAGCAAGGGTACGACCAAAAATAATATTTTGATGATCAATTTTAGATAACATTTCGAAGTCGTTAGATTGCCCAACAAAGTCATTCGCGATGGCTTTACCAATACGTACCGTCTGAGCAACGCCGTGACCACTCCAGCCGTGAACAGCATAAATCGGGAACTTATTACCAAACTTACGGCTATCGACTGCACCATTTACGGTTAAATCGGTCGTGCCACTCCAGACAAAATCCATCTCTAGATTTTTAATTTGAGGGAAAACAGTGTGAATTCGATGCTCTAGATAATTTAATGTTTTCTCTGGACCCCAGCATGTGCCAGTGCCTTGGCCACCAAACAATAAGCGGTTATTAAATACGGGGCGATAGTAATCAATTTGGAACTGAGTGTCATAGACCGGATGCCCAAATGGTAAAAGCTCTTTTGTATCAAGCTCTAGCGGGGCAGTCGTCGCAACATAAGTATAGAACGGAATTGTGGTATTGTTTTGCTCTGATAAAAGTTTAAATGAAGCATGGTGTACTGCTAAAACTACAGACTTTTTAGCTTTTACGACCGCATTTGCAGTTTGAACATAAATACCATCTGCTTTTTCTTCTATTGAAAGGACTTCTGTTTGCTCATAAACAGTACCGCCATTTTGGTAAAAGCCATAAATTAAGCCACGGTTTAAAGCTAAAGGATGAATTTGTCCACCTAACTCATCAATTAAACCACCTGTATAGTAGTCAGATTTAATATAGTCCATGAGTTCATGTTTACCCACAATGCGGGTATGGTCTTCACCTAAGTATTTTCGTGCATCGGCGCCTTGTGTTAAACCAACTAAATGCCCTTCATGAACGGCGGCGGTAATGTGGCCGTATTTGCGGTCAAAGTTGAGTTGGTATTTTTCCGAAATGTCATCAATCAGTTGCATCGCTTCTGTAGAGGTAAAATGCCAGAGTTTTTTGGCATCTTCATAACTCAAGCGATCGGCCATTTCTTGAGCTTCCCAGCGAGCTAAACCAGGGGTGAGTTGTCCGCCATTGCGTCCAGAAGCTGCGCTACCTACACGGTTTTTTTCTAATAAAACAGTCTCTACGCCTTGTTCAGCTAAATGTAAGGCCGTAGATGAACCCAATAAACCACCGCCAATAACCACCACATCACATTCAATATCAGCTTTTAAACTGTCAAATGTATGCCAATCAGAAAGTGAGCTTTCATAATAGTTTGCAGGGTTATCTACCGAAGTGTCATTAACCGTGGATGTATCAAATTTTTTATGTTTTGGATTTAACCAGCTCCACTCTTTACCCACTTGTAGAGATTTACTTGGTTTATATTCCACGTCTTTTAAAAGTTGAGGTTTAGAAATAATTTTCATAATAAAGTTCCTTAAAAATTAATAAGCATTACTAATAGCAATACTTTGTTTTTTAATCGTTTTATAGATAAATAGGAGAACACCCAAAGCTAACCAGAAACAACCAAACATGAGTGAAGATGAATCGAGATTAAGCCAGAGGCAAATAATGCTAAAGACTGATATAAGCGGTAAAAATAGGTTTAGAAATTTATTTTTAAACCCTGAACGCTGTTTATCTTTAATATAAAACTTCATAAAAACAGAGAAATTCACGGCTGTAAAAGCGACTAGGGCACCAAAGCTAATTAGGCTGACGACTTGCGCTAAGTCTAGAAAAACCGCTGACATTGAAATAAGACCAACAAACAAAACCGAAAAAAACGGTGTACCTAATGAAATATGAATTGTCCCAAAATACTTTTTAGGGAAAATATTATCGGTACCCATTATATACAGTAAACGCGAAGCGCTGGCATGTGAAGCAAGGCCAGAGGCGACTGTGTTCATAATTTGTCCGCATAAAAATACGGATTGAAAAAAAGCACCACCAACGTAAAGTACAATTTCAGGCAACGCTTCTGAAGGATGTTGAAAACGAAGATTGTTTGGAAAATAAAGCTGAATAAACCAAGCGGCCGTGAAGAAAATCAGCCCACCAGCGAGAGTCGTTAACATGACTGCACGAGGAATATTTTTGGTAGGTTGTTTGGTTTCATTAGAAAGCGTGGTAACCGCATCAAAGCCCAAAAATGAAAAGCACAAAACTGAGGCACCCGCAACGAGAGGGAGTAAAGATTGGTGCTCATGCCAGAGTGGCGCCAATGTAAGCACATGCTCATAACCTTGAGTTGAGCCAATACCCTTAATCACTAAATAAACAAAAATGACCATGAGTATGATCGGTGCAAACACAAACAACAGGCTTAAATTGGCGAGTAACCGAATGCGGAAACAGTTTACTAAAGTGACTAGGCTTGCCGACACAATTACCCAGAACCAGTAAGGCAGACTTGGAATAAGGGCTGTGAGATAAATTGCGGCTAGCAAAACATTAATGAGAGGTAATAACAAATAGTCGAGCAGAGAGCACCAACCGACAAAAAAGCCACTTTTAGGCCCTAAACTTTCAGCTGTATAACTATATGCCGAGCCTGATTTTTCAGAATTTTTACTGAATCTTGCATAGCTCCAAGCGGTGAGTAGCATGGCGCCAAGTGCGAGTAAATAGGCCAGTGGTACATGTCCATTCGTAATGCCAGAGACAATACCGAAAGTATCAAACACTGTCATGGGAGTCATGTAGGCAATACCAATAATCGTGACTTGCCAAAGAGACAGTTTTTTTAAGGAAGACGTTTTATTTTCCATGTCATTTCAACCTCAAATTCGTTGTTTTGCTTTTCATCCGGAAAAGCGATGCTATTTTTGAGCCAAAACTTCCCCTAGACTTGAATAAACACGTCTATTTGGAGAAAGTTTGTACAAAAGTGGGGGGCCGTTTCGCCTTGGTGATGCCCTAAAGCAAGATCAAATACTTATATCTTTGATATAACTCTAGATCACGACCAATTGAAAAGATTGACACGGTCGTGCCAGAAACTGCTCGGGGCTTTGGCCTTTAAATAATGTGCCTGTTCTGATGGTGATATCATTTGAAGTAATCACTCGAGAAGAGTCGTTAATCACAATTGCTTTTTGTTTTATGTTTTTAAGTTTCGGCATAAGAATTTTTTCGAGTGCGGAAACTAAAATATCGGTAGCAATTACACCGATAAATTGATCACGAATCATGACTGGATGGGCAAGGGTGATGGTGTATGCACCATTGCAAATATAGTCGACATAGGGCCCATGGATGCACGGACTTTTGTTTTGAGCAGGTTTATGGAACCATTCAAAAGAGCGGAAATCTAAAAATCGCTGAGCATTTTGATAGTTTTCAAGTTTAGCTTGTTGTAACTGATCTTCTTTTTTATACCACCATTCGAGTGTCCAATAATCTTGCTCTTCTTGCGTTGCAGGGCTATAACTTGCAAAACCAATACCCTGACTGTAATGGCTTTCCTGTAAGGCCTTTTTAATTTCTTTTTGCAAAGCCGTGCGTTCTGAACCTGAAAGCTTAACGTCTTTTGTTTTTTCAGGTTCATGTTTTGAAAGAATTTTGCTCGCTTTAGTTGCCAGCTTTTCTGTAATGGCTGTCGTTTCTTCAACCACCGTCTTTAACAAATTTTGAAGCTCTTCTATATCTAAATGTTGGGTCATTCCTATAACTCCTAAAATTCCGTATTTCTCACTCGATATTTTATAAGTGCTCTACTTTATTGTTTTTATTCGATAGATAACTTATATCGAAGCATTTGGTCTGTTAGCATCGAAATGATTTTTCGCGCTTGAATAACAGCATCATCTTCATTGCCTTGAACAAAAGATGATAAAAGTTGGTGGTATTGAGCGACGACCAGTTGATGAAATTGATCATCTTGGTAAAGCACAGCAATGAGCGGTGCCCATTCGGCTTGTATGGTTAACTCTTGATTTGCCAGTCGAGCTGATTGAGCAAAAGAGGTAAGTGTTAACAAACAACGTAAATCAAGTTGGGCACGTGTGTCTGGTTCAACGGCCTGTTCAAATTGATCAATAAGCTCTTTGATTTTACCTAGTTCATATTCAGTAGTTCTTTGTGCTGCCAAATATGCACCATGGCTTAAAATTGCACTATGAAACTCGCCTAAATCAGCTAGATATTCATTGGAAGCCTGACGCAGAGGGTGCTTGTTTAAAAGTAAATCTGAGGGCAACTCACAAACAAAGCTTCCGCCGTTTCGCCCGCGTCGTGTATCAATCAGACCTTTTACGCGTAAAGTATTTAAAGCTTCACGGACCGTAATGGGTGACACTCCCATTAAGCGAGCTAGATCCGCCTCGTTAGGAAGCTGTTCATTGCTTTTGAGCAATCCAGAGATAATTGCATTTTCCAAGCGTTCCACAACTTGTTCCGATCGAGTTGCCTGAGCGATAGGTGCAAAAATTATCGTATATGCTGACATGGCGAATTCTCTAAAAGCTAAGTCAGAGACTTAGCTTAATGAAACGGATAAATGATTAAAACACGCCATATTGATGGACTGCCTGTTCATCTTCAGGCACAGCTGGTATTGCATCCCAAAGTTCAACAATTTTGCCATTATCCACACGCCATAATTCAAAATAGGCATGTCGATTTCCGGCAATACTTCCTTCGGAATGTGTCAAGACAAATTGACCATCAGCAATGGAGCGATGCGTTTTGGAGTATACCAAACCTTGTCCTTCATTACGGATATTGTTCAAAAAATCAATAACTGCTTTAACACCATCGCCAATGTCTGGACTATGTTGAATGAACTGATCGTCGTGAGTGTATTCTTTGAATGCTTCGTAATTGCCATCAATTAATGACTTCTTAAAGAACGAGGTCACAATCTCGCGGTTTTTCTCTGGATCATGGTGAGTGACGATTTCAGTTGGACCATCTAATTGGGTTCTACCACTCACATTCGGCGCAGCTTCTGCCACAAGACCATCCCAATGTTCCACAATTTTGCCATCTTTCACTCGGTAAATATCAAAACCAACTAAAGGGTTTTCATCTAGACCCTGAAAGCGGCCATGAATTGCAACCAAGTCACCATCTGCCAATACACGCACAGCTTCGTGTTGCATGTCAGGACAGTCTTCTACCAATTGGCGAAGGCCCGAAATGCCATTTGCAACGAGTGGTGAGTGCTCTATAAAGTCTTCAGAAAAATAACGGTCCAGAGCAGTGGTATCGTGCAAATTAAAGAGCTCGTGATGGGCTTTAGTCACCAAGTCTTTCATTTCTTGCTTATTCATTTTGATCTCCTTTCAAAACGCATTGTTATTATTCGTTTGAACTCATCACATGTTTAACACGGGTATATTCTTCAAAACCGTAGCCAGATAAATCTTTACCATAACCTGATTTTTTGAAACCGCCGTGTGGCATTTCTGCGGTCAAAGGAATATGGGTGTTGATCCAAACTGTACCGAAATCGAGTTCACGAGAAAGACGAGTTGCGCGGGCATGGTCTTTAGTCCAAACACTTGAAGCTAAGCCATATTCAACATCGTTGGCTTTTTCAATCGCATCATTTTCATCGGTAAATTTTTGAACGGTAATCACTGGTCCAAAAATTTCATTTTGAATTGCTTCATCGTGTTGTTTTAAGCCACTAATAACAGTTGGTTCAAAATAGAAGCCTGGACGGTCTGCTTGTTTTCCACCTGTTTCAACTTTGGCGTGAGCAGGTAAGTTGTCGATAAAGGCTTTAACATTTTTCAATTGGTTGGCATTGTTAAGTGGGCCATAAAGTGCGTCTTGATCATCGGGTTCACCAAAACGAGTATTTTTTGCAGCTTCAACTAACTTGCTTAAAAATTCATCATGAACAGATTCAGCCACAATCACACGTGTTGCCGCAGTACAGTCTTGGCCTGCGTTGAAATAGCCCGTTAATGCAATCATTTCAACTGCTTTATCGAGGTCGGCATCTTCAAAAACCACTACAGGTGCTTTACCACCAAGCTCAAGATGCGCTTTCGCCAGATTTGCTGCGGCAGAAGCTGCAACTTGTAATCCCGCACGAACTGAACCTGTAATCGAAACGAGAGCAGGGGTTTTATGTGATACAACTTTTGAACCCACCTGAGCTTGGCCTAACACCACGTTAAATGCACCTTTAGGGAAAAATGGTGCAGCAATTTCAGCAAGTAAAAGCGTACTTTCAGGCGTTGTATCACTTGGTTTAAGTACTACGGTGTTACCTGCGGCTAAAGCTGGAGCAATTTTCCAAACAGCCATCATGAGTGGATAGTTCCAAGGTGTAACCTGCCCAACTACACCGACAGGTTCGCGGCGAATAGAAGAGGTTAAACCTTCTAAATATTCACCTGAAGCAGTGCCATTGAGTAGGCGAGCAGCACCTGCAAAGAAACGAACCTGATCTGCTGATGCACCCACTTCTTCCGATGCAATTAAATGTTTTAACTGACCCGTATTACGACTTTGTGCCTCAATTAAACGATCAGCATTTGCTTCAATAGCATCTGCTAAATTCAGTAATGCTTTTTGACGAGTCGATGGTGTACTACGTCCCCAAATTTTAAATGCTTCTTTTGCAGCAGCATAAGCTGCATCAACTTCTGCCTCGGTCGCATTCGGTGATTGCGCATAAACTTCACCAGTGACTGGGCTTACCAAATCGAAGAAATCATTTCCTTTGCTAGCAACATATTCGCCGTTAATGAAGTGTTGTAGTTGAGTTTTAGCCATTTTTTATACCTTGTCCTTAGGTTTTAACATATAACATATAATACTATATGTATTATGTTTTAAATTTTCTGTCAAATGCTTTGATGAGGGGAGTAAGTGAAAAAAGTAGGAATTTAAATCAAATTGGATTTTAAGTTTTTGATTTTGATTATTTAAAAAAATTAAAAATTTATTGACGATTTTTAGGAGAAGTTGATTGTCGTACTAGTTCAGTAGATTTAATGAAAGATAATTGAATAATTTTCTAATCGAGAGCAGCTTGAGGAGCCAAGATTTATACTTAGCTCATCAATTTTTTGAGCTTATAATTTGAAATTAAAGTGAATGATTAAGTTTTATGACTCGCAAGCAGAATGCTAGTTTCACTGTTATAAATACCTGAAATATTTCTAATTCTTTCTAAAACTTTGTCGAAGTTTTCTAAAGTATCAGAGCGTAGCTCGACCAAAATGTCCCATTTGCCATTCGTTTTATGTAGACATTCCACGGCACTTTCTAGGCGTAATTCTTTAATCACAGACTGCGCTTTGGTCCCTTCAACCATAATGCTCATCCATGCACGGATGACGTTGCGTTCGGCATTGGGTTTAAACCGTACCGTATATCCAGTAATGATGCCCGAAGACTCTAAATATTCGATTCTCTTTTTTACCGTTGCCCGTGAAACGTGAACTTTTTCGGCTAACTCGGTAACAGACATCCGTGCGTTATCTTTAAGCAAACCTAAAATAATTTGATCAATGTTATCCATATTGTAATTGTCAATTATCAGATTTGTAAAAATTAATTCATTTTTGACTGAATTACAAATTTTGTGAATCAATTTGATTTTGAATAATAGGGGCATCGGTTAAGCCTAATAATTCAATTTAATGGACTAGATAAGATGAATAATTTTGCAGTTTCTCGTAATGACTTTAACGAGTGGATGGTTCCAGTTTTTGCACCGGCAAATTTCATTCCGGTACGTGGAGAGGGTTCACGTATTTGGGATCAAGAAAATAAAGAATATATCGATTTTGCAGGCGGGATTGCAGTAAACGCATTAGGTCATGCGCATCCAGTGGCAGTAAATGCTTTAACAGAACAAGCAACAAAACTTTGGCATGTCGGTAACGGTTATACAAATGAACCCGTTCTACGCCTTGCAAAACAACTCACTGAAAATACATTTGCAGATAAAGTATTCTTCTGTAACTCAGGTGCAGAAGCGAACGAAGCGGCATTAAAACTAGCTCGTAAAGTTGGACTAGACAGCGGTGTTGCTGGCAAAAGTGGCATTGTGGCATTTAACAATGCATTCCATGGCCGTACCTTATTTACCGTTTCAGCGGGTGGTCAACCTAAATATTCACAAGACTTTGCACCTCTTCCAAACGGTATCAACCATGTTGCCTTTAATGATTTAGAAGCTGCAAAAGCGGTCATTAATGAGCAAACTTGTGCCGTGATTGTTGAGCCGATCCAAGGTGAAGGCGGCGTTATTCCTGCTGACATAGAATTTTTAAAGGGATTACGTGCACTGTGTGATGAGTTTGGTGCATTGCTGATTTTTGATGAAGTACAAACCGGTGTTGGCCGTACAGGTGCACTGTATGCTTACATGAACTCTGGTGTTATTCCAGATGTGTTAACGACTGCAAAAGCACTAGGTGGTGGTTTTCCAGTCGGTGCAATGCTAACAACTGATAAATTTGCACCGCATTTTTCAGTCGGTACACATGGTACGACTTATGGGGGTAACCCGTTAGCAAGTGCGGTTGCTGGTGCAGTCTTTGAGTTTATTAATACGCCTGAAGTACTGAATGGCGTTAAGGAGCGTCATGATTACTATAAAAAAGCTTTAAATCAATTAAATGAAAAATATGAAGTCTTTAAAACTATTCGCGGTGAAGGCTTATTGATTGGTTGTGCGTTAAAAGATGAATTCGCTGGTAAAGCAAAAGACATCAATAACCTTGCGGGCGAAGAAGGTTTACTGAGTCTTATTGCTGGTCCAAATGTTGTCCGTTTTACGCCCTCTTTGATCATTCCATTTGCTGATATTGATGAAGGCCTAAAACGCTTTGAACATGCGCTTGCTCGCTTTGTTGAAATTCAAAAGGATGAACAAGCAGCATGATGATTATTCGTTACATCGAACCTAAAGATGTTAATGACCTTTACCTGTTGGCGCAAAAGGCAGGTTTTGGTTTGACATCTTTGCAGCCAAATATGGAAAAACTTACTGCTCGTATTGAACGGGCGTGTAAGACAGTCGCAGGCGAACTTCCAAAGGCAGATCAGGTTTACTTATTTGTTTTAGAAGATACTGAACTCAATAAAATTGTCGGTGTTTGCGGTATTGAAGTCGCACTTGGCTTAAAAGAGCCTTGGTATAACTTCCATGTAGGAACACAAGTTCATGCATCTGAACCCTTAAGTGTTTATAACGCTTTACCTACTTTATATTTGAGTAATGACCATACCAACTGTAGTGAGCTTTGTACTTTATTTTTAGATCCTGACTATCGCTTAAATAAAAATGGCAAATTTTTATCTAAAGTCCGTTTCTTATTTCTCTCAGCATTCCGTCAATATTTTGAAGAAACGATTGTTGCTGAAATGCGTGGATACTCTGATGCAAATGGACAGTCACCATTTTGGAATGCGGTAGGTCACAAGTTTTTTAATATCGAATTTACCAAGGCCGATTATTTAAGTGGTGTAGGGCAGAAGGCTTTTATTGCTGAGCTGATGCCAAGACATCCCCTCTATGTCGATATGTTACCTGACGATGCTAAAGCTGCGATTGGCATTGTGCACCCAAATACTCGACCAGCCTACAACCTCTTGCTTGAAGAGGGGCTACGCTATAAAGGCTATATCGATATTTTTGATGGTGGTGCAACGCTGCAAGCGGATATCGAAAATTTAAGAGCGATTAAAGAAAGTCAGTCTGTAACGGTTCAAATTGAACAACCTGAAAATATCGCTGTAGGGGATGAAGCTTACATTGTGGCTAATGATGACTATGAAAATTATCGCGCCATTCTTGTGTATAGCCAGCCTCATCAGAACATATTGCAGTTAACAAAAGAACAGGCAAACCAATTGAATGTTGAAAATGGCTCTTTAGTTCGGGTGCTAAGTGTTCATGTTAAACAAGTTTCGAGTCCAGAAGTGGTCAATAAACTCAAAGCCACTGAACATTTTCGAATGGCTGTTAATTAAGCGGAAATTACTATACATTTCACCAAATTTAAGAGGGAATAATATATTATCGCTAGCGCAAGATGGGTATATGGATAAATACAATCTTGCTCTCTGAGCTGGAATTAATTAGCCTGCTTTTTTATATAAAGGGTAAATCAATAAAATATTAATTAGTTTATATATTTTAATTGTTTATCGAAATTATATTTTGGAGATCAGGTTAATATAATAATGAAGGAAAGGAATGATGAATAATTTTTATTGTTATAGGTGATGGCTTTTAAAAAGGAATTTATAAGGTCTTAAGTGATTTAATAATATTTTAGAATGGTTTAATGGACTAAATTAATAATCATATAATTTGTTTATTATTAAAGCATTTACGACGGTTGCTATAAATTGGAGTAAATATTACATGAGTAAGAATAACGGAAAGCAGTTCCTGGAAGGAGATCTTCTTGGTAGTCAACATATGACTGAGCAAGAAGAAGAGAAATTGCAGCGTTCATTGACAAATCGTCATATTCAAATGATCGCAATCGGTGGTGCAATTGGTACTGGATTATTTATGGGTTCCGGGAAAACATTAAGTGTTTCGGGTACTTCAATTGTTTTAACCTATTTAATTATTGGTTTCTTCTTTTTCTTCGTGATGCGGGCAATGGGTGAATTGTTGCTTGCGAACACGAATTTTAAAACATTCGCCGATTTTGCAACAGCTTATCTCGGTCCATGGGCGGGGTTTTTCCTTGGTTGGTCCTACTGGTGTAACTGGATTATTACTGCGATTGCCGACGTAATTGTGATCGGAGGGTACATGCAGTTTTGGTATCCTGATTTACCCGTCTGGATTCCAGCATTTACATCATTAGCGATCTTGACCATACTCAATTTTGTGGCCGTTCGATTGTTTGGTGAACTCGAGTTTTGGTTCTCACTCATCAAAATTACTGCAATTATTCTGTTTATTCTGGCTGGTATTTATTTAATTGGTACCGGATTTACTTCTCCAAATGGGGTTAAGGCCTCAATGAGCCATTTGTTTGAAACAGAGTCGATGTTTCCTTATGGTGTAACCGGTTTCTTGGCAGGCTTTCAAATTGCCATCTTTGCATTTGTGGGTATTGAGCTTGTCGGTACAACTGCTGCTGAAACTAAAGATCCGCATAAATCACTTCCGAAAGCAATTAACTCTATACCTTTACGCATTTTATTGTTCTATGTGGGCGCGTTGGTTTGTATTATTGCGGTCACATCTTGGGCAAAAGTTTCACCAGAAAAAAGCCCATTTGTAGAAATGTTTACTTTGGTCGGGTTACCAATTGCGGCAGGTTTAATCAACTTTGTTGTTGCGACTTCAGCTTTATCTTCTGCAAATAGTGGGATCTTTGCGACTAGCCGTATGTTATACGGTTTAGCTTTAGACAACGACGCACCTAAAAGCTTTAGTAAACTCTCAAAAAGAAAAGTTCCAATTAGAGGACTCGTATTTTCAATGGCGTGTGTAACGGTTGGAACATCTATTTTATTTATTGTTCCAAATGTCATGACAGCATTTACGATTATCTCAGCGCTGACTTCAATTTTATGTATTTTTACGTTTATGTTGATTGTGCTTTCTTATATTTATTATCGTAAGAAAAGTCCTGAGCTACATATCCAGTCAAAATATAAAATGCCGGGTGGGTTATTTATGGCTTGGATGACCATGTTGTTTTTAGTGTTTACTATCGTAATTTTGGCTTTAGACCATGATACTTTAATTGCACTTGAGTGTTCACCAATCTGGTTTATTGGTTTATTTATTGCCTATAAATATAAAAAGAAAAAGATGTTGCAGCTTGATATCTTGAAAGCTCAAAAGGTTGATTATATTTAATCTAGAAGATGAAATGCTTTTAAAGCTAGGCGTGTGTCTAGCTTTTTTTATGCTCTTAAATATTGAGATATATATTGTGTTTATGTAAAATAATGTGATTATACGTACAATTCTGTATATGAGATGTTAACTAAGAACTTTATAACTTCTTCTATTATTCTTTTTGCGGGTTTCCACCAATATGTCTATGCCATCGAAGACGTTTCTTTGCCCAGTCAGGTGCTTCAAGATCAACGTTTAAAAGAGCTTAACCAGCAATTACAAGACCAAATTGCTCAGCAAACTCCTTACCAAAACACCAAGCCATTACAGGATTTTAAGCATTTAGTTGTTAAAGAAAGCCCATGCGTAGTGGTTAAAAAAATTAGTTTTATCCCTTTAAATGATCAGTCTGAGTCTGAACTACAGCAATTTAACTTTGTGGTTAAAGCTATAAAAAAACACCCACAGAATGTTTTGGGTAAATGTATTGGAACCCAAAGTTTACATAACATCGTGAACTATGCCCAAAATG
>NZ_JBBAXE010000025.1:0-50886 GCF_059800965.1 Acinetobacter sp. LT1 | reverse complement strand
ATTTCGCTCAAATAAACTTCGAGTAATTTAAACCAATCAATCAATGAAAATTATTTCGATTAATCAATCAGTAAAAATCCACACAAGTTGTTCTTCAATTCTCTTAATGATTTTTCTGCTCTTCGTCAGAGACAGAATTCAACGCAATACTAAGCTTTCATCTCAACCCTGTAAGCTAAGATATTCTCGTGTATCGCGTCGGGATGAGTGCATTATAGGGAAAAAAAACTGGTACGCAAGCACTTTTATAAATATGCACATTCGACCGGTTCTTTTTCAGCCAAAAAAAATCTCAAAAACAAACAAGCATATGATTTATATAGTTAATTTATTTTTGAAGAGTTTTAAACTTTATATCTACTATCTTTATAGACTGTTTTGGTACGTTTTGATGCATGCCATAGTTTGATGTAGGGACCTGAACAATACGGTCAACCACATCCATTCCTTTAATTACTTTTCCAAAAACTGCGTAACCCGCATTACCCGCAGAACGATTTAAAAAATTATTATCTGCAACGTTTATGAAAAACTGACTAGTAGCTGAGTTAGGATTTGCAGTACGAGCCATAGCCAACGTTCCGCGTGTGTTAGCAATTCCATTTCCAGCTTCATTTTTGATAGGTGCTCGCGTAGTCTTTTCCTGCATATTTGCAGTAAGTCCACCGCCCTGCACCATAAAACCAGGAATTACGCGGTGAAATATCGTATCTTTATAAAAGCCTGACTTTATATAGTCTTTAAAATTCTTCACACTGTTTGGTGCTTTATCATCATAAAGTTGTATTTCAATATTGCCTAAATTTGTTTGCATTTCAACTAAAGTGTCAGCCCAGACTGAATGGCTGCTTATACCCAAACAACATAACATTAATAATTTTTTCATATCTTCCTACAATAAAATGCAAAACTTAATGAAGGATAAATTTAATCATCTATATAAAAGAATTCTAGTGAGTATTTATTATCTTTTATTTAGTACTTTATATTTTAGATTTGAGTATTAGTCCACGTTCCACGTGAAACATGGACTAAACTTTTATTTAACTATTTTTATCCCAGAACTTTCTGAAGTTCTTACTGATCTCGATAGTATATCTTTTTGCCTTTTTCGAAATAGGTGTCAAGTTTATAAAACCGTGGGTTTGATCTGGATATTCTTCATAATGCATTTTGACGCCATTTTGTCTTAGCTTATAGCTATAAATTTTCGCTTCGTCATGCAGTACGTCATGACCAGCCGTAATCACGAAAGCTGGTGGGTTCTTTTTCAAATTACCATAGGTTGGGGAAATAATCGGATCGTCTAATTCTACATTATGCTGAGTTGCATAATATTGGGTAACATAATTGATATCATTATCTGTTAAAACCAATCCTTCGTTATAGGCATAGAAAGAAGGATGTCGACTTTTAAAATCAACTGTAGGATAAATGAGAAGCTGTGCTTGTGGAGCATAAGGTTTGTTTACTGATCGTTGAGCCACAACCGTACTGATATTGCCGCCTGCACTATCCCCTGCTACAGCAATACGATTTTTTAATATTTTTAGTTGTCTGCGATTTTGATATACCCAAGCTAATGCATCTTCACATGATTGGATTAAATGTTGAGGTGAGACCTCAGGTGCAAGTGGATAATCAATACTGAGTACTTGTACTTTTGCATATTTTGCCAATATACGACAAACCTCATCATGAGTATCTAAACCACCTACAACGAACCCTCCCCCGTGATAGAAAACAATCAGAGGTAATTTTTTATTCGGTGAAGGATGATAGTGTCTTGCGAAAACAGTTCCACTTTGAAGCGGCAAACGAATGTCTTCTACTGAATCAATTTCAGTTGATTTCTGGCGTATAGCCAACATTTGTGTATCAAACTGCCGTCTAGACTCAATAGGATCTGAACCAATGAAACCAATACGTCCCTGTTTAATTTGTACGGCCATCATACATTTAGTAAACGAGTCGAGCTCTGGGTATTGGTAGGCATATCCAAGGATTTTGGCAAGTGACTCTTGAGCTAATCGAGGTAACTTATCAAGAGCTCGAGCAGCAGGCCCTTGGCCCTTATCTAGCAATGTTTGAATTTTTTGATTAAATGCTGTCATGCCTATCTCCATGAATTCCTCTTATCCTTCATATTTTCTACAGAATTCTTTGTTGTTTGACTATATTCGCATACAACTCATGTAATCAAGATACAAAGGTAAAAACCAATCTACGCTAATCTGATTTATAGCAAATGTCATTAACAAATCTGTCGTTTAAAACAGGACTTTTTTGCCAATTATTGTTAACAGACAAAAGGAGATTGTGCTATGTCAGCAAAACTAGTTGTTACTTTATTAGCAACCAGTCTTTTAACTGTAGGTTGTGTTGCTTATAAAGATGATCCTTATTATCGCGGTGGTTATGGTTACCATGATCATGATGATGATCGCTATGACCGCAATGATGGACGTCGCTATAGTGACTGGGAACGAAAACGTTGGGAAGAGCGTAAGAGAATATACGAACAACAACGTAAAGATGCTCGCGAACAGGATAGAAATCGTCGTGAGTGGGAAAAAAGACACCGTGAATGGGAGAAGAAAAGATTAGAAGATCGTGATCACAATCATAGAGATTATCATGATGATGACTAAAATCTATGGGAATATGGAAGCCCCAAAGAAAAAATCTCTTGGGGCTTTTTTGTTGAGAAATCCACATTCTCTTGACTATAGAATAATGAGTAGCAGCTCATTTCATATATAAATCGGCATCTTGAATATATGTACTCTATAATCTTTTAACTGTTCTTATCGCTAAGAATTACTGAGCAGTTGCAGAACCTGAAACAGAACCAGAAGCACCAGCATCAACTTGACCTGGTTGTGCTTGACCAGAAACACCTGCATCTACACCAACACCAGCTTGTACGCCAGATGGGCTAGCGCTAGTTTGAGCTGAACCTGATGCATTTAAGCCAGCTTCAGATGCACAACCAACAGCTGTAAAAGCAACACCAGCAAGTACTACAGAGATAAGACCTAATTTTTTCATAATCACTTTCCTTTCATTACGACAAACATTTAAATGCAAAGTTCATCTTCGCGCTGCCTATAATTCACAATTTTTTTTTCTGGCGTGCGTATCATTGGTTGTCTTTTGTAGTAATAGAAGTACAAATTGTGCAATTTTTTATTAAAACCTCTTCCTTAGCCTCACCTCTACCTTTTATATAGAAGCTATAACTTAAGCTTTTGTTTATTTTTATCAATTTCTAATTTTTATCTTAGCCTTTTACTCTCGTTAAAAATTTTCTCTTCATAGAAACGCTATATAAGGTGCGTAGAATGTTACACAGACTTTTTACTTGAAAATGCCTTATTTCATAAAAAAGCCGAGGATAGACCACGGCTTTTTTAAAAATTTATAGTGTTTCGATTCAAATTATGGCCATTGCATCTCGCCTTTTACAACTTTTGCACCTAGCTCTAAGCTATCTACACTCTTTAATGTTGGATATTGTTTCTGCATGAGCTGACTTAGCTCACTCGCGTTTTTACTTACTTTGACCGCTTTCTCATAGCTCTTGAGATAGTCGATAGAGAAGTTAACCGCATCCAAACCTTGTGGAGCTCCCTCAACCATATGAGCTGGAACAACTGTTTGAGGTTGGAGTGATCTAATACTTTCTAAAGCTTGAATCACTTCATTGCGATCTTTAACTTTTGGCGTATCTGCCATCCATAAATGAATACCTGAAGAGACAGGAATACCGCCTACAACAGCTTTCGAAGAAGGAATCCATAAATAAGTAAGTTCTTTCTTACCTTTAATCTCGATTGACTCATTCTCTAGTTTTAAAGTTTTAGCAGCATAAGCTTGAGGCACAATAATTTGGCTAGGCGCATTTGCACCCATTTGTGGGCCCCAGTATTTTACTTTAAGCGCTTGAGTATCTTGGATATGTTTAACAGTTTCTGGTGTTGCAATGATTTGTACATTTGGGAAGTATTGTTTAAATACATCTAAGCCAAAGTAATAGTCCGGATCGCCATAACTTACGAAAATTGTCTTTAGTGTTTTACCGCTATCGAGAATATCGGCAGCAATACGTAATGCTTCAGATTTTGAGAATTGTGCATTCACCAACAGAACTTCTTTATCGCCTTCAATTAAAGTAGAAGTCACGCCGAAATGTTCGGGTTTAGCCAGAAAACTTTGGATCTTCAAATCTTGCGCAAAGGCTGAGGAAGCTACCGTTAAAGCAGTAGCAGTTGCTAGGGCTGAAGCAGTTAATTTAAAAAATTTCATTATGTATCTCCAATTTCATGAGAAATACTTTAAATTGCAATTCTTGTAAGATAAATGCACTAAATTAAGATAAACTGTTGCATATATTGTAATAATGATAAAGCATATGGACACATTAAAAGCCATACACGTCTTTGTTTCTATTGCTCAACATGGCAATTTAACCAAAGCCGCCGAACATCTAAATTATTCCCGTGCGATGGTTTCTCGCTATCTTGAGCACCTAGAGCACACCTTCTCAACTCGACTATTTCAAAGAAATACCCGAAAAATATCTCTCACTCCAGCGGGTGAAAAAGCCCTACTCTACTGCGAGAATATTTTACAACAACAGCAACTTTTACAAGAGTTAGCCGCACCCGAACAACATAACGGTACGATTCGCTTTACTTGTGGTTTATTTTTATTTCAATTAGGGGTTGGGGAATGTATTCGCCAATTTAAACAGCAACATCCACATATTCAATTTGATGTATATCTAACTGAAAATACGATGGACTTAATTGATGCTCAGGTCGATTTAGCCTTACGTATAACGCAAAAAGTTGCCGATGGTTTAATTGCACGACCTGTGTGTCAAATCGAGTCTGTATTCTGTGCTCATCCTGATTATTTAAAGCAACACAGTCCCCTCTCCCATCCAAGGCAACTTATTCAACATGAATGTTTAGCCCACCATAGCCAACATCAATTTTGGACACTTTTTGATACTGAACAGCAACCTCAGAACTATCCTTTAAACGTCACCTTTAAAAGTAATGATGTAAATGCGGTTTATGACATGTGTGTACATGCTCAAGGTGTGGCAATGTTACCGACTTTATTAGTTAAAAAAGATTTAAAAGAAAAACGATTGGTTCCTTTATTTAAAAACTATTCGGCTCCTGAATTAAGTTTGTCGGTGGTATATGCTTCAAGACAACATTTACCCAAAATAACTCAGGAATTTATTGCTTTTATGATCGAAAATTTAGATTTTTACTTAAAACCGCAAAATTAAAAGTTTTAAATTGCCGTGTACGCTTGAATTTTTAGGCAATGCCCATACTTCATCCCTATTAATGAATTACAGCATATGCATGGCAGTTCAGGTTTTACCCAGTAAATGCTGATGCCAAAAGGACTGTACATGTTTAAAAACCCATTTAAACGGAGATCATCAATGGCTAATGAGCAAAATGAGCAAGCTCAAGACATTCAACACGAGCAAGCAGAGCAATCTAATGAGCAAACTCAGGCTGAAGGTGTAGAGCAAGCAAACGACGTTACCGTTGAATCTTTACAAGCGCAAATCACCAAATTAGAAGAAAGCCTAAAACTTGAAAAAGCACGTACTGCAAATGCAGTTTACGAAGCACAAAAAAGTGTAGAGCGTATTCAACGTGAGTCTGACAAGCATAAAGAGACTGTGCTTGAAAAATTTGCAAAAGAATTACTAGATTCTGTTGATAATTTAGAGCGTGCAATTCAAGCAGCTGGCGATGAAGAAACACCAGTACTTGAAGGTATTAAACTAACCTTGAAGTCGCTGTTAACCACACTTGAAAAATTTGGTGTTGTAGAAGCTGATACAAAAAATGGCTTCAATGCGGATTTACATCAAGCTGTAGGTATTGACCCAAATGCTAAAGCGAATGAAATCGGTAGCGTTTTACAAAAGGGCTATACATTAAACGGTCGCTTATTGCGCCCTGCTATGGTTATGGTTGGTCAATAAATAATTTTTTGAGAGTTTTTAGATTTTTTTTTCGCTAAAACGCTTGAAAAAAATAGATTCACTCTCATATCGGATAACAAGCAAAAACATTGCAAAAGAATTTTTGAGGAAAACGTCACATGGCAAAAATTATTGGTATTGACTTAGGTACTACCAACTCATGCGTTGCTGTACTTGAAGGCGATAAAGTAAAAGTAATCGAAAACGCTGAAGGCGCACGTACAACTCCATCGATCATTGCTTATAAAGATGGCGAGATCTTAGTAGGTCAAAGTGCTAAGCGTCAGGCAGTAACTAACCCGAAAAATACATTATTCGCTATCAAGCGTTTAATCGGTCGTCGTTATGAAGATCAAGCGGTACAAAAAGATATCGGTCTTGTACCTTATAAAATCATCAAAGCAGACAATGGCGATGCTTGGGTTGAAGTAAACGATAAAAAATTAGCGCCTCAACAGGTTTCTGCTGAAATCTTGAAAAAGATGAAGAAAACTGCAGAAGACTATTTAGGTGAAACAGTTACTGAAGCAGTTATTACTGTTCCTGCTTACTTTAACGATGCTCAACGTCAAGCAACTAAAGATGCGGGTAAAATCGCTGGTTTAGACGTTAAACGTATTATTAACGAACCAACTGCTGCTGCACTTGCGTTCGGTATGGACAAAAAAGAAGGCGACCGTAAAGTTGCAGTTTACGACTTAGGTGGTGGTACTTTTGACGTATCAATCATTGAAATCGCAGACCTTGATGGCGACCAACAAATCGAAGTGTTATCAACAAACGGTGATACTTTCCTTGGTGGTGAAGACTTTGATAACGCATTAATTGAATTCTTAGTTGAAGAATTTAAGAAAGAACAAAGTGTGAACTTGAAAAATGATCCACTTGCGTTACAACGTTTGAAAGAAGCTGCTGAAAAAGCAAAAATCGAGCTTTCTTCATCTAACGCAACTGAAATCAACCTTCCATACATCACAGCTGATGCAACTGGTCCTAAACACTTAGTGATCAATGTAACACGTGCAAAACTTGAAGGTTTAGTTGCTGATTTGGTTGCTCGTACAATTGAGCCTTGTAAAATCGCACTTAAAGATGCTGGTCTTTCGACTTCAGACATCTCTGATGTGATCTTGGTTGGTGGTCAGTCTCGTATGCCACTTGTACAACAAAAAGTACAAGAATTCTTTGGTAAAGAGCCACGTAAGGACGTGAACCCTGACGAAGCTGTTGCAATCGGTGCTGCGATTCAAGGTGCGGTATTGTCTGGTGACAAAACTGACGTTCTTTTATTAGACGTAACACCATTAACTTTAGGTATTGAAACAATGGGTGGTGTATTAACACCAATCATTGAGAAAAACACGACGATTCCTGCGAAGAAATCACAAGTGTTCTCTACTGCTGCTGACAACCAGCCTGCTGTAGACATTTCAGTTTACCAAGGTGAACGTAAGATGGCTCAACAAAACAAATTGTTGGGTAACTTCCAATTAGGCGATATTCCACCTGCTCCACGTGGTGTGCCACAAATTGAAGTATCTTTCGACATCAATGCTGATGGTATCTTGAAAGTATCTGCTAAAGATAAGAGCACTGGTAAAGAGCAATCGATCCAGATTAAAGCGAACTCAGGTTTGTCTGATGCTGAAATCGAAGCAATGATTAAAGATGCTGAAGCGAATGCTGAAGAAGATCGTAAGTTTGAAGAACTTGCAAAAGCGCGTAACGAAGCTGATGCATTAATTTCAAGCTCGAACAAAGCTGTTAAAGATCTTGGTGATAAAGTTACTGAAGATGAAAAAACAGCTGTAAGCACTGCCGTTTCTGAACTTGAAGCAGCAACAAAAGAAAATGATGTAGAAGATATCAAAGCAAAAACTGAAGCTTTACAAAACATCTTGATGCCTATCACTCAACGTGCTTATGAACAAGCGCAACAAGCTGGTGGTGCTGAAGGCTTTGATCCAAATGCATTCCAAGGTGGTGATGCGGGTCAACAAAAAGCAGATGATGGCGTTGTAGATGCTGAATTCACAGAAGTAAAAGATGACAAAAAATAATTTGTTTCTTTAATAAAAAACCGCGCTTAGGCGCGGTTTTTTATTATTTACAAAAAGTAACAATAAGTTTTTTAATAATATTATTCAAAAATTTCTGTCAGAAAGATCAATGATAAAAACTAAATATTTAATTTTAAATAATATTTTTTTGTTAAAAAACCACTGTTATTTACTACATTAATTATTTGATTATTGCCAAGTCTGAGAACATCTTTTTTAATTTTTCGACCAATATCACAAACCTCACCTAATCTATTGAGATTTTTATCGTTTTGACGAATTAAATTAAGTAGCTAACAATAAGATTTATTTATATTTTTTATTTTGCCATGAAAAAATTTCTATGGTGGGGATTGAGCTTATGCTTATGCATGGGCTTACAAACAACACTTTTTGCTCAAAGCAATCTGCCAATTCATTCATCTCATCAGCCTTTAAAATACCGAATTGCTTTTATTGATCCGCGGTTTCAACTTACTAAAGAACAACTAGTTGAGGTAAGTCGGCAAGCTGCTGAAATCTGGCAAAAAGAAACTGGAAAGACCTATTTTATTTATGATTCACAGGCTCAATTGTCAATTAACTTAATCTATGATGATCATCAAATGCTTAAGGATGAACAACAAAACAATTTGGATGCACTTTTGCAAAAGCAGGAAGCTTGGCGCATTAAAAATGAAGAAATTGTTCTAAACAAACAGCAAGTTACTCAACTATCAAGTGATTTAAACAAGAAAAAGGTCAGTCTAAAAGTTGAGTTTGAACAATATCAACAAGATGTAACGCGCTTTAATCAAGGAGAACATCAATACTCTAATGCCAATAATTTAAAAGAATGGCAAAAACAACTAGAGCAAAAATCGGAAGAGTTACAAAATGAATCCAATAGTCTAAATTTTAAAATTCAATCACTTAACTTAAAAATTAAAGAGCTAAATCGAGAGCAAAGTGATTTAAGCGCTTTAAAAACACAATTCAAACTAAAGCAGAAAACGAGTATTCAACCCTTCCATAAAGGTTTATTCAGTCAAAACCAAATTCAGATTTACGGTTATGCTTCTTTAAATGACTTACGCTTGACCCTTGCTCATGAACTTGGGCATGCTTTAGGGCTAAAACATACGACTGATCCTAAATCTTTAATGTATCCCTATTTAAAAGAGCAAGATATTCATAACTTTAAATTGACAGATTCAGATTTAGATTTATTAGGTTCAATTTATAGACCAAATTAAGGAAAAATCGTTAAAGTTAACTGATTAAAAAAAACTAAATAAAACCCAATATATTAAATTTTTCCTAAAAAATAATTTGGCATTTGGTAAAAAATAATGAGACTAAAGTCTCATTTATTTTCCTATTTTGTACGTTTTTTGATTGATTTTTCATTTTATATTCTTATAATACGTTTTTTTTAAAATCTCCCCCCTTCGATTATGCGTTTAACATCTTTGTTATTAGGCGTAGCCTTTGCTTTTTCTAATTTTCAGGCTAATGCTAATCTTGCCACTCCAACTCATACTCAAATTCAGCAAAAAGCAGGTCAACATTTGACTTACAAAATTGCTGATATTGATCCACGTTTTGGTTTAAGCCAAGACCAATTAATTCAAATTAGTCAACAAGCTGCGGACATTTGGAAGCAAGGTACTGGACAGGATTATTTTACTTATGATCCAAATGCAAAGTTAGAAATTCGTTTAGTTTACGATAATAGTCAAAGCCGTTCTGAACAGCGTCAAAAAATTGCAGCTCAGTTCCAACAAGAACAGCAACGTGTAATTGATGAACAGCAACAAATTAAGCAATTGAAGCAAACCCTTGGTCAAACTCAAGCCGACCTTGAAAATAAGAAGCAGATTTTGAATGGAAAATTGAAAAATCTTGACCAACTAATGATGCAACTTAACCAAGGCAAATTAGCACCTGAATACAGCGCTAAATCTTTGGCTAAAACTCAGAAAGATTTGCAAAAACAAACTGTTGCTTTAAAGAAAGAAATTGCTGCATATAATGAGCAAGCTAAAGATTTAAATGTCAAAGTGACTCATTTTAATCAGATTAACAATGAGTTTAATAATTCATTGAACCAATTTAAGCAAAATGCTCAAGCGGATGTCTTTAAAAAAGGTATCTACAACGGCAAACAAATTGTGATTTATGAGTTTAAGTCTATTGATGATTTACGCTTAACAATTGCTCATGAGTTAGGACATGCACTTGGTTTAAAACATAGTGATCAACCAAATGCATTGATGTACTCAGTACGTAAAGATGGTGACAAAAAAATCACTGGACTTACGGATGCTGACCGCGATCTATTGAGTGCTTTACCTCAATAATTAAAAGCTTGATATAAAATGATGTATCTATTTCTATGTAGATACATCGAAATTGATATCAAAGTCATGTTATTGTGGTCATAAGAGCTAACGAAAATAGAATGGAGATCAAGATGAGTTATTATCATATCCTGATTGAAGTAAATGATCATATCAGCACAATTGAACAGACACGAGATATTGAACTGTTTGATATTATTGAAATTAAACCATACCTCCATTCTATTTTAATCCCCTTTTTCAATGAGCATGAAATCGAGCTTGAGGATGAAAATATCGAATATAAAGATATTCTCCATCTTGAAGTAAAACAGACTCTGTTACCGATTGAACATTTAATTGAAGAAGAGCAAAAGCAATTACCAAGTGATACTGATGTCACGATCACTGCGTATGAAATCTTTAATGATCGTGATTTAAGCCAAGATGTTACGTCAGTTATTTTTGATATTTTGGAAGCAGTTAAATTAGAGTAATCATCTTATATAAGTACCTATAAAAAAGGTCTGCATGAGCAGACCTTTTTTATTATTTCTAGTTTATTGCATCATTTTCTGAGCTTGTTCTTGACGGAATGCACGTAAAATTTGCTGCCCTGCCCGTCCTGTTGGATTTAAACCTAAACGAGTCTGCTCCTGACGAATAGCTACGCGGGTTTTATCTCCAATAAGACCGTCAACTGCACCAATATCATAGCCACGATTAATCAAAAACTGTTGGATTTCACGACGTTCTGCACGTGAAGTTCCCGGATCATCAGTTGGCCAAGACGCAACAAATGGGCCAGCACCTTTTAAACGATCAGATAAATGTGCAATCGCAAGTCCATAGCTTTCCGCAGCGTTATAACTATAGATAGCATCAAAATTCTTAAATACTAAAAATACTGGACCATTTACACCTGCAGGTGCCATTAAACCCGCTGAAGTATTGCCAGATAAAGCCCCTTGAACAAGTGGAGAACCATCAATTCGGGTTACCCCTCGTGCACTCCAGCTACTTAAAGCTTTCTTTGAACGTCGCCCTTCTCCATCAATTGACATACCTTGGGGAACTTTGACTTCAAAACCCCACGGCATTCCTGTTTGCCAACCTGCTTTATTTAAGAAATTAGCTGTTGAAGCCAGCGCATCAGCTGTACTCGACACTAAATCTCGACGACCATCTCCATCAAAATCAACAGCTAATCGTTCATAAGTAGATGGCATAAATTGAGTATGACCAAATGCCCCAGCCCATGAACCTTTCAGTTGGTCTTCGGTTAAATCACCACGTTGTAAAATACGCATAGTGGCAAAAAACTCAGTGCGGAAATAACTTTGTCGACGTCCTTCACAACTTAAAGTCCCGAGTGCTTGTAATAAAGGATATTTTCCAGAAATATCACCAAAATTACTTTCAACACCCCACACTGCTACAATTGTTTCCGGCGGCACACCGTAGGTTTGAGAAGCACGGTTTAAAACATCTCGATGTTGCGCCAGTTTTTGTTTACCAAGCTCAACGCGCTCTTCATCAACTAGACCAGAAAGATAATCCCAAATTGGTGTCGAAAATTCTGGTTGATAGTTTAATTTATCAATAACTGAATAATCTGGGGTCAAGTTTTGGGTATAACGATCATAAGTTGTACCAGATACTCCAGCAGCAATTGCTTGAGAACGTAAATTTGCCAAACAGCTTTGGAAATTATTATTAGGCGTATAATCTTCGCTCGTCACTACTGGAACAATAGCACTGCTAGATATTGTAGAACCATTAATTACGAGCTCTGCTTGAGCCTGAGACATCGCTAAAAATACAGAGCCAACAATACAAGAAAAACGTCGCATATTATCCTAGTTCGATTTTTAAATTTAAATTTGTAAGTACCATACCATTATGAGTCCAAAATTTCAGAGAGAAAACGTAAATTTGAATTCATAATCTCTACTTTAAATTCATTTCCCATGTTTTAAATTCAAATTTTCTACTTTATTTTTGAATTTAAAATTCTCTAGATCCAAATCATTACTTTTGAATTCAAAACCAATACCCAAGTTTAAATTCAAAAGTACCTCTTTAAATTTAAACTACAAACCTCTCTTTATTGTGGATAACTTTATCCACAACAGAGCAAAAAGCACTTCTATTTCTTAATCCTATTCTATATCTCCTTATTATTTATTACAGGCTGTAGCCAATCACCACAAAACCGTATTTTTTAAATTTAAAGATCAGCCAAAATTTTTAAATTCAAAACCTCATACTAATAGACTTCTATTTTTGAATTTAAAAAGGTATACCCAACTCTCTCATTTAAATTTAAAAACACTTTTGTGGATAACTAATTTTAAATTCAAAAACAACCGAGGCTGCCTTTTGTGGTTTTAAATTCAAATTACAGTAGCTTTTTTAAATTCAAAAGTTCCAATTAAAGTTATCCACAACCCTAAAATATGCATGTTCTATTATTTTTTAAATTTAAAAGATAAAAAAAGCGATCCGAAGATCGCTTTTTAGAGAATTAAAAATACTTTTAGAGGGTCATATCTGCTGTTAAAGCGAGTGGTTCTGGCAAAATTTCCGCCAATTGACGGCATAAATTCGTCAATTCATTACTATCCACAGGCATTAAAGTGATATGACCTAATTTGCGGCCAGCACGTTCTGACTTGTTATAAAGATGCAGATGAGCACCATTTAAGGCAAGTACATCCTCAGTTTTAGGATGTTGACCAATAATATTGATCATAACCGTTGGGCGAACAACTTCTGTTGAGCCTAGTGGTAATCCTGCAACAGCTCGAATATGGTTTTCAAACTGAGAACAAACTGCGCCTTCAATTGACCAGTGGCCTGAGTTATGCACACGCGGTGCCATCTCATTTGCACACAAACCTTGTTCTGTTACAAATAGCTCGAGAGTCAACACACCAACATAGTTAAGGTGATTCAACAAACGAGTAATGTAGTCTTGAGCAACGGGTTGCAAAGCTTCACTATTCGGTGCAGGAACAATTGAATGCGATAAAATACCATTATGATGATGGTTTTCAGCCAATGGCCAAGTTTTTACTTCACCATTTTGGCCACGCACCGCAATGATTGAAACTTCGCGAGAGAATTTAACAAAGCTTTCGGCAACTAGACTTTTTGCAGGACCAAGTTCAGCCCAAGCAGTATCAATCTGGTCTTCTGAACGAAGTACAAACTGACCTTTGCCATCATATCCGCCAGTTGCAGTCTTAAGCACGATCGGTAAACCAAGCTCAGCCACAGCCTTTTTCAAGCTTTCTAAGCTATCTACAGCACGATACGGCGCAACAGGAATAGTAAGCTCATCAAACAATGCTTTTTCTGACAAACGATTTTGCGCAGTCGCTAAAGCAACACGGGGAGGATGCAATGTTTTGGTTTGTGTCAAAACATCAACATCTTCAACTGGCGTATTTTCAAACTCAAGACTGAAAACATCAGCACTTTCAATAAACTGCTTTAAACCTTGCTCATCTTGGCTAGAAAAAACCTGGCCTAAAACACCTGCTGGACAATCTGTATTTGCTTCAAAAAAAGTACATTGAATATTTAATGGTAACGCTGCTTGAGCCATCATACGGCCCAGTTGCCCACCACCAAAAATACCGATAGTTTTATCCATCTCAGCCTCTTACACCTGACCCGGAATATTTTTGCTTGCAACTTTATCAGTTTGCGCAGCACGGAAATCAGCAACATTTTTTGCGATTTCAGGACGAGTTAAACCTAAGATTTGTGCAGCCATAATTGCCGCATTCGTTGCACCAGCTGGACCAATCGCTAAAGTACCAACTGCAATACCTGCTGGCATTTGTACAATTGAAAGCAAAGAGTCTACACCATTTAAAATTGATGATTTAACTGGCACACCTAAAACAGGTAAATCAGTTTTTGCGGCACACATTCCAGGTAAATGCGCTGCACCGCCTGCACCGGCAATAATCACTTGAATACCGCGATCACGTGCAGTTTCTGCATATTCAAATAAACGATCTGGAGTACGATGAGCAGATACCACTTCCGCTTCAAATGGGACACCAAGCTGTTTAAGCATATTGGCTGTGTTTTCGAGAGTTGCCCAATCAGATTGAGAACCCATAATAATTCCAACGAGAGGTTGAGCGTCTTGTGCTGCGGCCGCATTCATTGCTAATGTTCCAGAGACAAAAGTAAAAAAAGATAAATCTCGACGAGAGCCAAGTTTTAAATGGTTCGGAAGCCCATTATTATAGACTGATTTTTCATCTCACGAAAATTTAACTGACCAGCTCTGTGAATATTTTTAATTTGATAGAAAAATGTCATGGTTTAACAGTGACACATTCTCAATTTTTATTAATATTAATTAATTAGATATCTGAAAGATAAGCAGGTATTTGAAAAATCAATAGCTTGTATAGAACCAATTATTCAATACAAGCTATCATAGATTATTGGCTTCTAAATACGAAATAAACACAACCAAATAGGCATAACATCGCCCATAAGTAATCGAGTTTAAAGGGTTGCTTAAACAAGAAAATCATAAAAGGTACAAACACGACCAATGTAACCACTTCCTGAGTGATCTTCATTTCACCGAGTAACCAGCCTTGTGCACTTAGCATACGAGTGGCTGGAATCATAAAACTATATTCAAGTAAGGCAATAATCCAACCGAATAGAATCGCTTGCCAAAGTGGAGCATGGTGCAAAAATTTAAGATGCCCATACCATGCAAGTGTCATAAAGCAGTTAGAAATAATTAATAGCGTAAAAGCTAAAACCGTTGGGCTCAAAGGCACATCCTTCATCATCACGATGATTTAAGTATTTTAACGATACAAAACATTATAAAAGATAAAACTGTAATTCAGCTTAAATCTAAAAAATAAAGCTGTAGTTTTATCAGGGCCTCAAACACATAGAACAACAACGATTTTTGACTATCTTTTCGAGTTTAGCCTTGCTATCGTTGCTGGCAAATTTATCAATAATGCACACACAGCAATTCATTTTAATGTTGTGTACAAAAGCAGTGGAGAAGGCGAGCAATGCATCTGCATATCTTGGGTATTTGTGGCACTTTTATGGGCTCTTTAGCACTTTTAGCTCGTGATTTAGGACATAAGGTAACCGGTTCCGATTTAAACGTTTACCCACCGATGTCTACCCAGTTAGAAAATGCAGGCATTACACTCATGCAAGGCTATGACCGTAGCCATTTACAGCCTCATCCGGACTTGGTTATTGTCGGCAATGCCATGAAACGTGGTATTGATGCTGTTGAATATATGCTAAACGAAGGCCTACCATATATTTCTGGTCCACAGTTCCTTGCCGATCATGTTTTACAAGGTAAACATGTACTTGGTGTAGCAGGTACTCACGGGAAAACAACAACTACGACCATGTTGGCTTGGGTACTTGATCAAGCTGGTTTAAATCCGGGCTTTTTAATTGGTGGTGTTCCACTTGGTTTTAGTGAAAGTGCTCGTTTAGGCGGTGGTAAATACTTCTGTGTTGAAGCCGATGAATATGACTCTGCTTTCTTTGATAAACGTTCTAAGTTTGTTCACTATCACCCAAAGACGGCGATTTTAAATAACCTTGAATTTGACCATGCCGATATTTTTGATGACCTAGCAGCGATTCAAAAACAGTTCCATCATCTTGTGCGTACCATTCCAAGTGAAGGCCGTATTATTGCGCCAATTACTGAAACGCATATTGATGAAGTGCTTGAAATGGGTTGCTGGACACCAGTGATTCGTACAAGTTTAGAAGCGAATGAAAAAGCAGCTTTATCTGCCGAACTAATTTCAATTGATGGCAGCCATTTTAAAGTACTCGAAAATGGCAATGTCGTTGGCGAAGTGAAATGGAACATGACAGGGCAACATAGTGTAGCGAATGCTTTGGCAACAATTGCAGCCGCTCAGCATGTGGGTGTGGCTCTTGAACAAGCTTGTGAAGCTTTGTCTAACTTTGGCGGCGTAAAACGCCGTATGGAGTTACTCGGCACAGTTAATGGTATTGAGGTTTATGATGACTTCGCTCACCATCCAACAGCAATTGACACGACTTTAGATGGCGCACGCAAACGCTTAGGTGAACGCCGTTTATGGGCCATTATTGAACCACGTTCAAACACCATGCGCATGGGCAGTCATAAAGATGGCTTAGCACATTCAGCACGCTTAGCAGACGAAGTGATCTGGTATCAGCCAGAAGGCTTAGATTGGGATTTACAACCTGTAATTGAAGCTGCTTCTAACCACGCTCAAGTAAGCCGTTCACTTGATGAAATTATTGAGCGTATTGTCAATGAAGCAGGTGAGGGCGATGCCGTTGTGATTATGTCTAATGGTGGTTTCGGTGGCTTACATCAAAAATTAATGAGCGCATTAAAAGCAAAAGCTGCTTAAATTTCGCTTTAGATGATTCAATAAAAAATGGGTTTCAAATTGAAACCCATTTTTTTATCAGTGACTTTTAAAGCTTTTCTGGCTCTATATTGGCCATAAATTTATTAGAAACCATTAAACGTAAACTATAGACAATGCCCATCGCAAAAACGCTATATCCCACGTTATTACAAATAAACGGAATACATAAAATAATGAGCGCTGTGATTGGATAAAACCATTTCGTGATTCCAGATAAGCATTGAAACTCATAAAGTATCCAAATACAGGTGGTATAAAGCACCACACTCACCGCAACAACTATTCCCATATATAAATCAGAAATATGCGCATGATGGGTTGTAACATCCACGGCAGCAGCAAGCGCAGCACCTACCGCAGCAATACTGACAAAAACAAAATAATGACCGTATCCCCAAACAAATGGGCGCACACCTTTAATATGATGATGTTGTTCACTACGGTCAAAATAAGCCCACCACATTGCGAACATCAACATCAATCCACCGACCATTAAGAAAATAGCAGGGATATTCATTGATTGAGCGGCTAAAGCATCACGTATGGCATTAAAACTACCGACAATCGACTCACCCAACACAATAATTGTGAGTAGGGCATAACGTTCTACAATATGATGAGGATGCCACGGCGTTGGTGAATATTTTTCTGCATAGATTGGAACAAATAATTCCACGACAACCAGAAATAAAAATAGAGGTATTGAAAGTACATGAGCAAAGTTAGCGACAAGCCAGCCAATTTGTACTAAGACTATACCTATTGCATAGCGATAAGCCGTAACTCGCCGTTCAGGATCATGTTTTGCTGCTCTGAGCCACTGAGTCACTAAGGCCATGCGCATGATCACATAACCGATAATGATTACATCAAAATCCTGACTACGAAATACATCAGGGATACCCGCTGCCATCACCAATGACCCTACAATCTGTACAAAGGTAAGGCATCGATACAATGCATCATCGTTATCGTAAGCAGAAGCAAACCATGAAAAATTCATCCATGCCCACCACAGCGCAAAAAATACCATCAAGTAGCTTGGTAATGCATGCCAGAGGTGATTTTCAATAATTGCATGATGTAACTGCTGACCCGCTGTTGCAATCGCGACCACAAAAATTAAATCGAACAATAATTCGAGTGGAGTCGCTGCTCTATGCTGCTGATCAGGATCTCTTGGGGATAGGGGCCTCAAGCTTAATTTTTTCTGTTTTTCTTGAGTAGTCATAAAATAACGTTCTCGAATAAAGTGCCAACACGTTAACACTTTAATATTAACGCCCAGAACACGCATTAAAAAATATCTAGACCTGCTGTTTAATCTTTACTCACAAACAAACTATATTTCATTTTTGTGACAATTCTTTATCAAGATAACAGGCTTAATTCTTTATCATAGCCCACGTTTTTTGTTCTTGTTTGGAATATGAATGTCTTTAGAAACACTCAACCTTAGCTTATTCCATGTGATTAATGGGGCTCAGGATGCGAGTCAATTTATCATTCGTCTTGCTATCTTTTTTGCTAATGATCTCCTCTATATTCTCTTATTCATCCTTACATTTTTATGGTTTTATGGCGATCAAGATTTAAAAAATAGGGTCATTAAATCTGTCTTTTTAACCTGCGTATCGCTTTTAGTCGGTTACGTTATTTCTCTGTTTTACCATCACGCAAGACCGTTTGTCATGGGTGTGGGTACGACTTTTATTGAACATGCACCAACGGCATCTTTTCCAAGTAATCATATGCTGATTTTTAGCACCATTGCTTTATCTTATTTGTTTGCTCAGCGCAAAATAATTGGAATTATCCTTATATTTTTATCATTTGTAGTGGCGTGGTCACGTATTTATTTAGGTGTGCATTTCCCTTTAGACATGTTAGGGGCTTTTATTGTCGCACTACTAGTCAATACAGCAGGTTATTACTTCTGGAATGCTTACGGTACAAGTTTGACCGCATTCTGTATTCACCTTTATCAAATTATATGCAAACCACTTTTAGACCGCGGTTTGATTAAATAACCCATAGATCTTTTTGGCATTCAAACCACGACATTAAGTTCAGTTGCGTAATACAAAAAAATCTGCCATTCTATGTGGACTTGGATATGTTTTATCCAAAAAAGAATTTAGTTTGACAAGGGGAGTAGCCTCCTCCAAACATAACAGCAATGTTATGTGTCAGATATCGTCAATACGCTTTTATTAAAAAGTCGGTATCTGAGCATCGTGAAATTCATGGTGTAGGCAAGACCTTGATCATGTTGATACAGATGTTTAATTCATCTGGCAACTGGTCGAGGTTTTTTTATGCCCAATTGCCGGATGTATGGAGGATTTATGGAATCGATCGGCAATTTATGGCTGTACATAGCATTCTTTGGCATAGTCATTGTGATGCTCCTGATTGACTTTTTAGGCTTTAAGCAAAAGCAAGGTCAGGATGTCTCAATTAAGCAAGCTGCTTACTGGAGTGTGGCGTGGGTAAGCGTCGCAGCCCTATTTGGCGGTGGTTTATGGCTTTACCTACAACAAACAGTTGGGGTGACCTTAGCAAACCAAAAAACTATGGAATACTTTGCGGGTTACTTACTCGAAAAGTCCCTCGCAATTGACAACGTTTTCGTCTGGTTAATGATTTTCGCAGCGTTTGCTATTCCAGCTGCACTACAACGTAAAATTTTGCTCTACGGCGTATTAGGTGCCATCGTACTGCGTACCCTCTTTATTTTTATTGGTGCATGGTTCGTTCAAGAGTTTTCTTGGGTACTTTATATCTTCGGTGCGTTTTTGGTATATACAGGCTTTAAGTTCTTAAAAGGCCAAGATGAAGAAACCAATATTGAAGATATCAAGCTCTTAAAATGGTTACGTAACCATATGCGTATTACACCACAGCTTGAAGGTGACAAATTCTTTGTACGTCAAAACGGTTTATTGTGGGCAACGCCGTTATTTCTAGTTTTGATTTTGGTTGAAGCTTCGGACGTGATTTTCGCAGTAGATTCTATTCCTGCTATTTTCGCGGTAACTAGCGACCCGTTTATTGTTTTAACGGCGAACTTAATGGCAATTTTAGGTTTACGCGCAATGTTCTTTTTACTTGCTGGCGCTGCGACTAAATTGCATTACTTGCCATACGGCTTAGGCATCATTTTATTGTTCATTGGTGCGAAAATGTTGTTGCTTGATGTATTCCACATGCCAATCTGGATCTCGTTAAGCTTTATCGTAATAGTATTAGCAATCACTGCTTACCTTTCTTTACGACACAACAAAAAGCAATTGCAGTCTTAATTCATCACAACAAGGCATCTACACGTGAGATGCCTTGTTATCTAAATTTTAAAAATAGACTGTACTTTAAAAAAACAGATTAATATTATATGCCAACTTAAAATTTATCTTTCCTAATCAGAAACATAATAGATAACAGCTATTCGGTATTTTATGCCGAACATACTTATTAAAATGTGTGGAGTCTCATGCGTTCTAAAAAAATTAATCTTGTCGTTGTCCCTCTATTACTCACGGCATGTAGCCATAATGATGGTCCTTTAGTACAAGACGTATATAACAACCAATATGACTGTGCTCGCGACTGGAATACCCAAACCTGTGAAGAAGAAAATAGCTCCAGTGGACATGGTTCTAGCTATGTTAGTAGTCGCTATTTAGGGCCTGCGTATTATCAAAATAATCGGGAAGTTTCTTACCACGGCAATACCTTACATCCTTACAGCAATTTGAGTGTAGGCCGACCAATTATTTCAAGTACAGCGAAAAGTTCGTCTTTTTCATCCCCAATTCGTGGTGGTTTTGGCCGTAGCGGTTTTTCTTTCGGCGGCTAAGTCTTTAGGCATTCACTGAATATGAAAAGAAAAATATTTACTCCACGACCAGACTGGCAAGTGGAGCATCAAAATATTGGTTTTGATTATTTTAATTTACCTTCTCTTGATGGCTCAATTTACTGGTCTGAAGGAGTTGCTTATGAGTTTACCCTTAAGCAGATTGAACAACTTGAAGATGCAGCAAATGAACTGCATCAGATGTGTTTAGCAGTAGTAGGAGACCTCATTCAACGGGGAAACTATCCTGCTTATTTTCAAATTCCTGAAGTTGCCATAAACCATATTGAACATTCATGGAAACAAAATGCCCCTATGCTGTATGGCCGTTTTGATTTCGCTTACGATGGGCGAAATATCAAAATGCTGGAATATAACGCCGACACGCCGACTGGCTTACTCGAAGCCTCTGTGGCGCAGTGGCTGTGGATAGAACAAGTCTCAGGCATTGCAAACCGAGATCAATTCAATAGCATTCATGAAGACCTGATTAAACGCTGGAAGACAATTTTACCGCGTGGTAGCCATGTGCATTTTGCTGCTTGTCAGGAAGCTGGAAGGGAAGACTGGGGAAATCTCGAGTACTTGATGGATACCGCTTATCAAGCTCATCTACAGGTTTCCGAGCTTTCTATGGAAAACATAGGTTGGAACGGGCAAGACTTTGTCGATCTTCATAATCAGCCCATTCAAAACATATTTAAGCTCTACCCATGGGAATGGATCTGGGAAGAAGCCTTTTCTCAATATATCCATCCACAAACACAGTGGATTGAACCTTGCTGGAAAATGTTACTTTCAAATAAAGCGATTTTGGTTGAGCTTTGGAAGCGTTATCCAAACCATCCAATGTTGGTCGAAACCCATACCTATGACCCGCAACAAGCGTTGTCTGGCAAATGGGTGAAAAAGCCGATTTTGGCAAGGGAAGGGGCCAATATTCGAATTTTACAAGATGGTCATGACCAAGGCTCAGCTTCTGGTAGCTTTCATTTTGATGACTATGACAAATATGGTTATGTCGTACAGAAATGGGTAGATACCCCATTATTTTCAGGGCAACTACCTACACTCGGTTTATGGATGGTTGGACATCAATGTTCAGGCATGTCTATTCGTGAAGATTGCTATGACATTATTGGTAATGATGCTCACTTTGCAGCACATTATTTTGTCGAGTAATAAATGCCTAGAGGTATTTTAAAAAGCACTGTTTAGGTGCCTTTTTATTGTGCCTTCCACGCGGTCAATCAGTGCATTTTACGTATATAGCGAATAATGAACTTTAGTTTCTAAAGCTAAATTAGAACAAAAATTCAAAAACACAATAATATAAATTTATGTATTTTAATAATTTTTCCTTATTTTCTTTATTAAAAATCAATATTGGCAAGCTCTTTGCATCTCCTAAAAAGAAAAAAGCCTAGATTTTAAGGGCTCGCGAGAGCCCTAATTTTTTTAAGGAGTGATGCCATGAATGCGATTCCAACTTTAACGCCCCTTGCCATGCCGTGTAACAGCAGTTTTGAAGCAAAAGATTGGGAAATTTTATCGAACCACTGGTATCCCGTCGCACGTACACAAGATGTCTCTACTGCACCTCAACGAGTCATGCTACTAGACGTCAATATGGCGTTATATAAAACAGAAAGTGGGGAAATTCATCTGGTTCGAGATATTTGCCCACATCGTGGGGTGCCATTAACCAAAGGTTGGGTGGATGGTGAGGAGATTGTCTGCCCTTATCATGGGCTACGCTATAACAGCGAAGGGAAATGTACTCAAATACCAGCTCAGCCCGAACTAACTAAAATTTCTGATCGTTTTTCTCTGACCAAATTTCCAGTTGTACAAAGATATGGTCTCATTTGGACCAGTATTCATGGTCGTGATATTGTTAAAGCTAATATTCCTATATTAGATACTTGGGACCACGCAGAGCATCAATCAATTTTACCGCCTTTCGTCGATATTGGTGGTTCTAGCGGACGTCAACTTGAAGGGTTTATCGATGTCGCTCATTTTGCTTGGGTACATCACAATGCCTTTGCAAATCGCGATAATCCCATCGTCCCTAAATATCACACTGAACGTACCGACTATGGTTTAAAAACGGTCTATATCAGCAATGTCAGTAATTATCCGCATGAACTAAAACATCTCGAACCAGAAGGTTTTTTATGGAAGCGTACTTTTGAGGTTTATCCACCTTTTTCAGCCGTGCTCACGGTCGATTTTCCAGAAGGCGGGGTCTTAAAAATCTTGAATGCCTGTTGCCCTATTTCAAGCAATAAAACCCGTTTATTTGTTCCACTCACCCGTAACTTTGACCAAACAGGCGATTTAGAAAAAGTATATGCATTTAATGCGCAAATTTTTGCCGAAGACCAAGAGATGGTCGAATCACAAAAACCAGAAGAACTGCCGCTTGATTTAATGATGGAAGCACATTTTGAAGCAGACCGTTCATCAACAACTTATCGACGGATTTTGGCTGAATGGGGACTAAGTAAACGTTATACCGTTTAAATATTGGCTAACTGGGGTACAATCAATCGAAAAAAGTGAAAATATAAAGGCTTTCCATGTCATTGATCGCAAATACCACCGTTGTGCGTGGTCGTTTTTTAGATATCCAGCAAACCGTCTCTGAGCCAACTGATATTCCAAATCAAGTGCGTTATTTAGAAGATGGCGTATTGGTTAGTGAACATGGAAAAATCAAATGGTTTGGTGCATGGGAAGACGCTCAGGCGCATCTACCTGCTGGGGTTGAGATTCAACATTATCCAGAACAATTGATTGTACCTGGCTTTATTGATACCCATATTCATTTCCCGCAAACAGAAATGGTTGGAGCATACGGCGAACAACTTTTAAGCTGGCTCAATACCTATACTTTTCCCACTGAAATCCAGTTTCAGGACAAAGCATATGCAAGTGAAATTGCCCAGTTCTTTGTTCAAGAGCTACTGAAACACGGTACAACCACAGCACTGGTTTTCTGTACAGTTCACCCCGAGTCTGTTGATGCCTTATTTGAAGCCGCAGAACACGTTCAGATGCGTTTAATTGCTGGTAAGGTACTCATGGACCGCCATGCACCTGAAGCGCTTTGTGATACGCCAGAAACGGCTTACAGCGACACCAAAGCACTGATTGAGAAATGGCATGGTAAGGGCCGTGCTCTCTATGCGATTACTCCACGTTTTGCACCAACGTCTACACCTGAACAGTTAGAAAGAGCAGGGCAGTTAAAACAAGAATTTCCAGATGTTTATGTACATACCCATTTAAGTGAAAACAAAGATGAAATCGCTTGGGTGAAATCTTTATTTCCTGAACAAGCTGGCTATTTAGATGTTTATCAACATTATGGCTTGACTGGTAAACGTTCTGTATTTGCGCATTGCGTTCACTTAGAAGATCAAGAATGGCAATGTATGCATGATACGCAATCGGCTATCGCATTTTGTCCAACATCAAACCTGTTCTTAGGCAGTGGTTTATTCCCATTGAAAAAAACATGGGAAAAACAAGTGAAAGTGGGCTTGGGTACAGATATCGGTGCTGGTACATCATTTAGTTTACTGCAAACCGTTAACGAGGCTTATAAGGTTCAGCAGTTACAAGGTGATAAACTTTCAGCTTATGAAGCGCTTTATCATGCAACCCTAGGCGGAGCAAAAGCGCTTGATTTGCAAGATCAGTTAGGCAACTTCAACGTCGGTAAAGAAGCAGACTTTGTGGTACTAAATCTTAAGCCAACAGCATTACAGGAACTTCGCCAGTCTAAATCCAAATCTGTTGAAGATTCACTGTTTGCATTATTCACTTTAGGTGATGACCGTAATATTGAGGCGACTTATATTTATGGAAACCGTGCTTATCAAAAAGAAACAGCCAAATAAAAAAGGCATTGTTAAGTTTTTGTTATTATTTGGAATATGCGCTCTTGCATTAAAGCGTGATCGACATAATCCGCAAAATGATAAAATTTCACAGCCATCAAAGGGTGCATGAAACGTCATTTTGCTTTAAAATTTTACCATTAACTCAGATTTTCGAGGTGTTGCAGGTCAACACCTTTTTTATTTTTTCTTTTATATCTTGTAGGAATCTGCCATGACTGTTGCAATGAGCATCATGATTTCAACCGAAGAAATTCAAGCAAAAGTCAAAGAGCTCGGCGAGCAAATTAACGCTCACTATGCAAATAGTGATAAAGAATTAGTTCTTATTGGACTACTTCGTGGTTCTGTTATTTTCATGGCAGACTTGTGCCGTACAATTACCAAACCGCATGAACTCGACTTCATGACAGTGTCTAGCTACGGCGGCGGTACGACTTCAAGTCGAGATGTTAAAATCTTAAAAGATCTTGACGGTGAAATTCGCGGTAAAGATGTATTGGTGGTTGAAGACATTATCGACTCAGGCAATACCTTAAGCAAAGTCGTTGAAATGTTGCAAACTCGCGAGCCAAATTCAATCCAACTCTGCACATTAGTGAGTAAACCGTCTCGCCGTGAAATTGATCTTGAAGTTAAATTTTTAGGTTTTGAAGTAGAAGACAGATTCATTGTGGGTTACGGCTTAGACTACGACCAAAAATATCGCCACTTACCTTTTATTGGTGAAATTGGTTTATAAATTTCAGAGAAATAGCACCGCAAGGTGCTATTTTTTTATATAAAACCTTAGCTTTGAACAAAAAAGACACAAAAAGTCGCAATCTGCTACAGACAAAATAGACAGCTCTACCGCACGATAGAATATGAAGCAAAATCATTAACTTCATCAAAAAAACAACTGGAGAACAAATATGTGGTCACTTATTGTCGCTATTGTAGTTGGTTTCTTTGCTGGCTTAATCGCTCGTGCTTTGCATCCTGGGGATGATAAAGCAGGTTTCATCGTAACTACCTTGATTGGTATTGCAGGTTCACTTCTAGCTACTTATGGTGGTCGTTTACTTGGACTTTACGGCGAAAACTCAGCTGCAGGCTTTATCGCATCCGTGATTGGTGCCATCGTTATTCTTTTTATCTACAACTTGATTGCACGAAAAAGCTAAACCTTAATTCATTTATAAAAAAAGCACCTTATGGTGCTTTTTTTAATTTATTTTAAAGACCTAACTCTTTCCATACGGCCTGAATTTCTTCAGCAGAGCGTGCGCCAACCAGTTTGAAACCATTCGCAAAAATTAGGGTAGGGGTGCCGTTAAAGCCGAGTTTTTTTCCTAATTCTAAATTACGGTCAATTGGGTTTGCACAGCTCGTAACTGTTGGTTTAACACCTTGCTGAATCAGTTTTTTCCATGAGTAAGATTGATTTGGTGCACACCAAACTTGTCTAGAAACCACAATAGACTGAGGTTTTAAAGGATAGATGAACGTATAAATAGTTACATCTTTAAGCTTATCGAGTTCAGGTTCAAGCTGCTTACAATAAGGACAATTTGGATCAGAAAATACTGCTAAAACATGTTGGCCATTACCTTTGACTGTTTTAATCGCATCTTTTAAAGGCAGTTGTTTCCAATCAATTGAGTTCTGTCCTAAAACTAGATCTTTAGTTAAGTTCTTCTGGTCTTTTAACCGAATCATAGAGCCTACAAACATATGTTGCCCATCTTCACCAACATAAATGATTTGCTGATCAAGATTAGCGCTATATAGCCCAGGCATTTCAGTTTTCTGAATATTGCTAATTTTCAAATTAGGATATTGTTTTTTAATATTTTCCCTAACAGTATCTACATTAGCGAAACTCACACTTGTAGTTAGGCTAAATAACGCCAATATTCCTAATTTTTTAAGCATAAAACTGACTCATAGGTAGGAGAGGAGATCATTTTAATCAGTTCAGCTTTTTAAAACAGAACTGATTACCGAGTTATAACCAAACTTCCACTCATTTATGCCAATGTTTCACGTGGAACATAAATACGTTTTAGAGTATTAATTTCTACAGATATATGCACGATTTCATCATGAATGGACAAAGCATGACGAATCTGATCTGCGGTTAAAGAAATATCATCAGTTTCGAGTGCCAAAATACAAGAAAACTTACCTTTCGCGACTTTCCAGACATGAATATCCGTAATTTCAATATATTTAGGAAACTCAGCAATGACTTCACGGATCTCTTCAACTACCGGATGATCCATTTCTGCGTCTAAAAGGGTTTTTCCTGTCTCTTTCATTAATCCCAGAGACCATTTTGCAACCAAAATAGCACCTAAAATTCCTAAAAGTGCATCTAAAAAATCCCATCCGAAATACTTACCTGCGAAAAGCGCAATAATTGCAAAAACAGAAGTTACTGCATCTGCAACCACATGTAAAAATGCAGCTTTTTGGTTTAAATCATGATGATGCCCATGATCATGTTCGTGATGGTGATGGTGATGGTGATGGTGCCCATCATCGTGAAGTAACCATGCACAAATCAAGTTAATGACCAAACCTAAAATTGCAATCGGAATCGCTTCATTATAAAAAATTTCAACTGGATTAAATAAACGTTGTATCGACTGAAACGCCATAAAAATGGCGACAACCATCAACAAAATTGCACTGCTATAACCCGCTAAAATCTCGATTTTCCAAGTTCCGAAACTAAACCGACGATCTTTAGAATAATGACGAGCCGCGCGATAGGCAAAATAGGCTAAACCGAGAGCCAACATATGGGAACTCATATGCCAACCATCAGCCAGAAGCGCCATTGAATTGAAAAACCATCCACCGAATATTTCTAAAACCATCATGGATGCCGTTAAAATCGTTGCAATCAAAATACGTTTTTGTGCAAGTGGATTTCCTTCATCAAACTGATGTTGATGATGACGTGATACACTATGATCCTGCATAATATTTAAACCCAATATACTCCCTACCAGTATATTGAATTATACAAGAGAACACAGATGAGTCACATTGGTCAGGATAAAAAAATAGTTAATCGTGTAAAACGACTAAAAGGACAAATCAACAGCATTGAGCATGCTGTTGAACAGCCAGATATTTCATGCATAGAAATACTACAACAAGTTGCTGCAATTAAAGGGGCAATAAACGGTTTGATGAGTGAATTAATGGAACAGCATTTACATCACCACGTGCTCAAAGACGCACAAGTTGATCAAAATGAGCTAGATGAGTTTTTAAAGGTTTTAAAAAGATACGGTTAACAAAATGACTGAATGACACAGCCATGTGCATCATTCAGAATTTTGTAATTATTTTCCAATACAGAATGAACCAAAAATCTTGCCTAATAAGTCATCGGCACTAAAGTCACCAGTAATTTCACCTAAAGCATTTTGGGCAAGACGTAGTGACTCAGCAACCAGTTCACCTGCGTTAAATACAACAAGTTGCTCGCGTGCTTCTGAAAGATAGAGCTGCGTGCGCTTCATTGCGTCTAAATGACGTGTTCTTGCAATAAAGGTGTCTTCCTCAGGGTGGAAGCCTGCATGCGCTGTAATCGCGTCTACGAGGACTTGTACGCCCATCTCTTGTTTTGCAGAAACAGTTATATGACGGAACCCTTGAAAATCGCTTATTTCAGCTAATTGTCCAGTTAAATCGCATTTATTACCAATTAACATTAAACGACGCGGTTCAATATGTTCAGCAAAATACTCTTGAGCGAGTTTTAATGGGTCATCACCTTGATTTAAATCATAAACCAGCAATAACAAATCAGCTTGTTCAATTTCTTTGATTGCACGACGAATCCCTTCTTTTTCAACGATGTCACCTGTTTCACGAAGACCCGCTGTATCTGTTAAGGTGATTGGTAGACCATTTAAGCTAATTTTTTCATGTAAAACATCACGAGTAGTACCTGCAATATCGGTCACAATTGCACGCTCAACACCAGCAAGTGCATTTAACAAGCTCGACTTACCCGCATTTGGTTTACCCGCAATAACGACTTGCAAACCTTCACGTAATAATTGACCTTGTCGTGCAGAGGTTTGAACAGCATGTACCGACTGCTGAACATCTTCAAGTAAAGCTAAAATTTTACCATCTGCCAAGAAATCGATTTCTTCTTCAGGAAAATCAATTGCTGCTTCAACATGCAAGCGTAAATGAATCAGTTTTTCTAAAACAGTATTAATTTTTGTTGAAAAAGCGCCTTGTAAAGAGCGAACCGCAGAGCGTGCCGCAGCTTGCGAAGTCGCATCAATCAAGTCGGCAATCGCTTCCGCTTGTACCAAGTCCATCTTGCCATTTTCAAAAGCACGCATGGAAAATTCGCCGGCTTTTGCAGCAATTGCACCAAGCTCAAATAGACGTCCAAGCAAGGTATTTTGGATGACTGGACCGCCGTGACCTTGTAGCTCTACAACATCTTCACCTGTAAACGAGTGAGGATTGGGAAAGCATAGAACAATCCCTTCATCCATAATACTGCCATCAGCATCATAAAATTTACGGAAACCCGCCATACGCGCTTCTGGCAAGTTTTTTTGTGTCAGGTTTTGAGCAATTTCATAAGCCTTAGGTCCAGATAGGCGAATCACGCCCACACCACCACGCCCAGGTGGCGTTGCAATTGCGGCAATCGTGGTTTGACTTTGCATATTATTCACCTAAAAACCTAAAATCCAGCCAAAGAAAAATCCGCCTAAGATTACCATCTTAAGCGGATTTATTCAGCAAAAGTTCAACGATTAAGAAGCTGATTCAGTCTTATTGATACGACTTTTCTCAACGCTCTTATTAATAAACGACTGCTGTAAAATAGTAATACTGTTGTTCACAATCCAGTACAGTACGAGACCGGCAGGGAAGAACAACATAAATACCGTGAACATAATCGGCATAATGCGGAACACTTTTGCCTGCATTGGATCAGCGGGTTGCGGGTTCAACATTTGCTGTGCAAACATGGTAGCACCCATGATTAACGGCAAGATGAACCAAGGATCCATTGCTGACAAGTCTTGAATCCAACCTAACCATGGTGCGTGACGTAATTCCACACTTTCCATGAGTACCCAGTACAAAGCAAGGAAAATTGGCATTTGTAGCAACAATGGTAAACAACCTGAAAGTGGATTTACTTGTTCACGCTTGTATAAAGCCATCATTTCTTGCGAGAAGCGCATACGGTCTTCACCGAACTCTTCTTTCATGCGTTGCATTTCTGGTGCAATCACACGCATTTTCGCCATAGAACGATAACTTTTTGAAGATAAAGGCCACAAGATCATCTTCACCATAATGGTAAGCAAGATGATTGACCATCCCCAGTTGCCCACAATGCTATGGAAGAATTGAAGACCTAAGAACAAGAGTTTAGCAATCGGCCATAACCAACCATAATCAACAGTCTGATTTAAACCAACAGCTAAATCTTTTAATTCAGATTGTACTTTCGGACCTGAATAAAGTTTTGCATCCACTTCCATTGAAGTGCCTGCCGGAACATTAATCACTGGTGAGGTAAAACCAATGATATTCATGTGATCAGCAGATTGACGAGATTCAAGCTTAGCTACATAAGGCTGACCATTAGCTTGAGTCAGCTTAAGGTTTCCAGGAATCCAAGCACTTACAAAATAATGCTGAACAATCGCAACCCATCCACCTTTAGCTTCAGTATTTACTTTTTCTTCTGAGAAATTAGCAAATTTAAGCTTGTTGTAATGTGCATCAGGCGTTCCCCAAGCTCCACCTAAGAAAGTTCCTAGAGTGAAAATACCTTGAGAAGATTTACCTGGATCTTCAGAATTATCGCGCTTTAATTGTCCAAACATCTGACCTTGCCAGCTTTGTTGGCTACGGTTAATGACTTGATGTTTTACAACAATTGGATATTGACCTTGAGTAAAGGTAAAAGTTTTAATAATTTCAACGCCTTCAGGTGTTTTAAATACCATTGGAACGTTTAAAACTTTTTCAGATTGACCCTTTTGGTCCTGTACACCTTTAGCATCAGCCAAAGTATATGATGTCTTTTCAACAGCATATAATGGACGACCACCACGACTACTATCTGGTCCATTCAAACCAATTAAGCCAGATTGAGCAACATATGTACGCTTGGCATCATTTTCAAGCATAACAAAAGGTTGATCGCTGTCTTTGCTTTTGTCGTGTGAGAGTAATTCAATACGAACAATATCACCACCTTTTGGATTAATCCAAATATGGTAAAGGTCAGTTTGTACTGAAATAAGCTGTTGATTCACAGGTGCAGTTGCATCTGTGGTTTGTGACTGCGCAATATTTGCTTGTGGCACATCGGAAGCCACTGTTGCATTTTTAGCATTTGGCAAATCAGCAGATACTTCATGCGAACTTACAGCTGCCGCTTGTTGTTGCGGAGCAGTTGCAGCATTTCCATAATCTTTTTGCCAAGCCAAAATGAGCAAATATGCGGTGACAAACATGGCCCCGAGAATTGCAAACCTGGCCCATTGTTGCATATCTATTACCCCAAATGGTTAGAGAGATTTTGCTTCAGTAAACGATCACGAAAGGGTACAGCAACATGATGCGTTTGAGAATCTATTTGATGAAACGAAATAAAACGAATTGCTTTTGGCGGTACCGGATCATATCCAGATCCTCCCCACGGATGACAACGACATATCCGTTTAGAAGATAACCAAACGCCTTTTATCGCACCATGAGTTTGCAATGCTTCTATCGCATATTGGGAACAAGTCGGGATATAACGACAACGGGGTCCAAGAAGCGGACTAATCGCAATTTGATACAGTCGAATCAACCAACGTAGAAAACGGACCATTGGCTATCTCTTAATTCTGCGAGGTTGTGCCAACTTTAGAATGTTTTTTTGCTAAGCGCTGTAATTTTTGCCAAGCAAAGTCTAATTGTTGATATAGCTCAGCATTCGTAATCGTTTCTATACCAACTTTCGGCATCACCACAACATCTATGTCTGATCCAAAATTCGGCTGATGTAGACGAAAGCTCTCACGAGCAAGACGTTTTATTCGATTTCTTTCATGCGCTCGGCGCACTTTTTTCTTAGCAACAACAATACCCAAACGGCTTTTAGGCTGTTCGGTTAATTTTGCAAGAAATAAAAAATGGGGTTGATGCACTTTAAAAAGCGCACCATCAAATACACTTTTATAATCTGCAGCACAGCGTATTCGCACGTCTGTGCTAAAACTGTAAAGTGTCATCACACCCAAGTCTGGTCAGCGTAACAGTATTAAACAGTTAAGCTATGACGACCTTTTGCACGACGACGAGCTAATACTTGACGACCAGCTTTAGTTGCCATACGAGCACGGAAACCATGAACGCGTTTACGCTTTAATTCAGATGGTTGGAAAGTACGTTTCATATTGAAACTCCCAAAAATGATCTTTCTATAAAGGTCCGCGATTTTATTGTGCAATGTTTACGCTGTCAATGAAAAACCAAGAAAGTTTTGTATTTAACCCAAATTTTTAATCTCTTCTCTTCTTTTTTATCACGGTCATAATTCAGTGCAATATATAGCTTTAAAAGTTATACACAAAGTAATTGTCTATTTTTATTAGAACTTTTAATATATACACACCTTATATACATATTTATCAACAAAACAAGATACCATCTTGGTTTGGATTTGCTGCATTTGAATTTAAATTCATATTTTGCAGTTATCCACAAAAGATCACCGCCCTATTAAATAAATTCAAATTTAGAAATTTAAATTTATTCTTATTAGGGATAACTTTTTCTGTGGATTTCGCACTTTTAAATTTAAAAAACACATATTTGGGTTGTTGATAACTCTGTTTTTACTATATTTATGGATTGTGGATAAGTTTATGTGTTAATTTATCCACAGGTTGTGCAAAAAGTTATACACAAGCCATTTTGAATTTAAATTTATTCACAAGAGATTTCTTTTTAGACAAAATCAACTGAAATCGTCATGACAGATGTGGATAACTTGGTTAGAATGGCGACCCCTTCTCATCAGGAAGGGTTAATCTTTAGATTATTTGAATTTAAAAACGCAGAAATAGGGGATACACATGCTTTGGACAGACTGCTTAACTCGCTTGCGACAAGAGCTCTCTGATAACGTCTTTGCGATGTGGATTCGCCCATTAGTTGCTGAAGAAGTAGAAGGGACACTGCGTCTTTATGCACCTAATCCTTATTGGACGCGTTACATTCAAGAGAACCATCTAGAATTAATTTCTATATTGGCCGAACAGTTATCAGAAGGGCGAGTACGTCAGGTTGAGATTTTAGTTGATTCTCGTCCTGGTAGTATTTTGTCATCAGGTGAGCAGCCAGCAACTACAACTGCTGCTTTGCAAACTGCGCCCCAACAAAGTATTAAAGTAAAAAAAGAACCAGATTCTATTTCCAGTTCACCTACTACTAATAGTGTAGTGAACCCAAAAACACCGAAAAAGAAACTATTAAACCCCCAATTTACTTTTTCTTTATTTGTTGAAGGCCGTTCGAACCAGATGGCTGCTGAAACATGTAGAAAGGTATTAACACAATTAGGTGCTTCACAGCATAACCCTTTATTCTTATATGGTCCGACAGGATTGGGTAAGACTCACTTGATGCAGGCAGTTGGTAATGCTTTATTGCAAGCCAAGCCTAATGCACGGGTGATGTATATGACCTCTGAGAGCTTCGTTCAGGATTTTGTAAGTTCTTTGCAAAAAGGCAAAGTTGAAGAATTTAAGAAAAATTGCCGTTCTTTAGATTTATTGTTGGTCGATGATATTCATCTTTTAGCAGGTAAAGAAGCAAGTTTGGTTGAATTCTTCTATACATTCAATGCATTACTTGATGAATCTAAACAAATTATTTTAACTTCAGATCGTTATCCAAAAGAATTGACCGAGTTAGACCCGCGTTTGGTTTCTCGCTTTTCTTGGGGTCTTTCAGTAGGCGTTGAACCGCCAGATATTGAAACTCGTATCGAAATTCTATTGAAAAAAGCCGAAAATAGCGGCGTTGATTTACCTCGAAATTGTGCATTATTTATTGCCCAACAAGTAGTTGCCAACGTACGTGAACTTGAAGGCGCACTCAATAAAGTCGTCGCAATTTCTCGTTTTAAAGGTGCACCAATTGATCTTGATGTTGTCCGCGAGTCTTTAAAAGATGTGTTGGCAATCCGTGCACGTACAATTAGTGTAGAAAATATCCAACGTGTGGTTAGTGAATATTTCCGTATTCCTTTAAAAGAATTGGTAGGACCAAAGCGGACTCGAATCTATGCGCGACCACGTCAGTTAGCAATGGGACTTGCTCGTGAGTTGACTGGTGATAGTTTTCCCGAAATTGGAATGGCTTTTGGTGGACGTGACCACAGTACAGTCATGCATGCTTGTGAAAAAGTAGTAAGTCTACGTGAAGAAGATCCGATTTTTGACGAAGATTATAAAAATCTATTACGTCTACTCCAGAGTTAATGAAATGATAAGACGTTGTTGCAAAGTCTACGTAAGTGCAGCATAGTACACAGCTAAAAAATGAAATATTTGCTCCAAGTTGCTAGAGGAATGAATCGTGCGTTTGAAAATCGCTAAAGAAAGCTTACTCAATGTTTTATCGCATGTTGTCGGTGCGGTAGAACGTCGTCATACATTGAATATTCTTTCAAACGTCAAAATTCAGACTAATGCTCAGGCACTCACCATTACCGGTTCTGATTTAGAAGTCGAGCTGGTTGCCAGTACTGTTTTAACAGAAGGGGCATGCATTGAAGCAGGTGAAACAACTGTTCCTGCTCGTAAGTTGATGGAAATTTGTAAATCATTGCCTACAGCTGCATTGATTGACTTACAAATTACAGAAGATCAAAGATGTATTTTAAAATCTGGTAATAGCCGTTTTGTATTAGGTACTTTACCGGCAGAAGATTATCCATTATTGACCACTGAAAATAGTCAAGGTACACAAGTACAGGTCACTCAACGTGAGTTAAAGCGTTTATTTGAAAAAACGGCTTTTGCTATGGCCGTACAAGATGTACGTTTCTATTTAACGGGTACTTTATTAGAAATTGATGAAAATCAATTACGTGCAGTAACAACAGATGGTCACCGTTTAGCACTTTGTGAAATTACTGCTTCTTCTACATCATCTCAATTGGTCCAAGCAATTGTGCCTCGTAAAGCTGTTGGTGAATTACAGCGTTTACTTAGCATTGAAGATGAACAATTAACGTTGCTGATTGGTCGTGAATTGTTAAATGTCACAATTAATACGCCAAGCCGTGACAAAGAGCAGGGCGATATCACTGTTCGCTTTACTACAAAGTTGATTGATGGAAAATTCCCTGATTATCGTCGTGTAATTCCACGTGGTGGCGATAAACATGTATTAATTAGCCATGATGTGTTTAAACAATCATTACAACGCGTCGCAATTTTGAGTAATGAGAAGTTACGTGGTGTTTTCTTGAATTTTAATCAAGATTCTTTACAGCTACGTGCAAATAACCCTGAACAAGACGAAGCGATTGAAGATTTAGCGATTCAGTATCAAAACATACCGCTTGAAATGTCATTTAATGCGCAATATTTGCTGGATGTTTTAGGTGTGCTTGATGGTGATGATGTAAATATGAGCATGACTGAGGCAAACCAATCTGTATTGGTTCAAGATCCGGCACATCCTGATCAAACCTATGTCGTTATGCCGATGCGTGTATAATCTGGCTATCTAATATGCATCTTACGCGTTTAAATATTGAACGTGTGCGTAATTTAAAAACGGTTGCACTCCAAGGGTTGCAACCGTTTAACGTATTTTATGGCGCTAACGGTTCAGGAAAAACTTCAATACTGGAAGCAATCCATTTGCTTGCAACAGGGCGGTCGTTCCGTACCCATATACCTAAAAATTATATTCAATACTCTGCTGAAGATGCGATTGTTTTCGCGCAATCTGCAACTGAAAAAATTGGCATGCAAAAGTTGGCCTCTGGTGAGCAGTTGATGAAGGTCAATGGCGATACAGTGGCTACACAAGGACAACTCGCTAAACTGCTTCCTTTGCAGCATATTGATCCACAAAGTACAGATATTATTGACCATGGGGCGAAACCTCGGCGCCAGCTTTTAGATTGGCTGATGTTCCACGTGGAACCTGAATTTTATTTTGCTTGGCAATATTATTCTCGTGCATTAAAGCAGCGTAATACTTTACTTAAAACCAGACGGAATATTTCTCTAGCGGATTTAGAGCCGTGGAATAAAATGTTGAGTGATTATGGTGAAATTTTACACTCTCAGCGTTTAAGTATTGTGGAACAATGGAATGTCTTTTTTCAAAATGATTTAAGTCAATTGCTACCTGATCTAGAGATTGAACTGGAATATAGTCCCGGTTTTCATACAGAGCAGGGACTCATGCAAGACTTGCTGAATCAACACCAAAAAGACATCGAACGACGCTATACCGAATACGGGCCACATCGTGCAGATTTGCGCTTAAAAACCCCGTTTGGACATGCTGATGTAGTTTTATCAAGAGGTCAGAAAAAACTCTTGATTATTGCCTTAAAACTGTCACAAATTGCAATGTTACATGCGAGTAATAAGGAAACTGTGGTATTATTAGATGATCTGACAGCAGAATTAGACTTAACCGCACAACAACGTTTAATTGAACGATTAAGCCAACTTGGTAGCCAGGTTTTTATGACAACTTTAGATCATGCATCGGTAAAAAAACACTTACATGATCTGTCTATTTCATATCAATTATTCAATGTTGAATCCGGTCAAGTTAGTCTTGCTTCACCATAATTTTTTGATGTTACCCATCTTTGAATAAACCTATATTTGCTAGGGAGAAACCATGAGTTCAGAGTCTCAATCAGCCTCTCAAACAGAACAAACCAATGAAAAGGCTTATGATTCCTCTAGTATTAAAGTATTACGTGGATTAGATGCAGTTCGTAAACGTCCGGGTATGTATATTGGGGATACAGACGACGGTACCGGTTTACACCATATGGTATTCGAGGTTGTCGATAACGCAATCGATGAAGCTTTAGCTGGGCATTGTGACGAAATTATTGTCACGATTCACGAAGATGAATCGGTAAGTGTTTCTGATAATGGCCGTGGTATTCCAACAGATATCCACCCTGAAGAAGGGGTGTCTGCAGCGGAAGTAATTCTTACGATCTTGCACGCAGGCGGTAAGTTTGACGACAACAGCTATAAAGTTTCAGGTGGTTTGCACGGCGTAGGCGTTTCAGTTGTAAATGCACTTTCAAGTAAATTGCATTTAATTATTAATCGCGCTGGCCAAGTGCACGAACAAGAGTATCACCACGGTGATCCGCAATATCCATTACGTGTGATTGGTGAAACGGATAGCAGTGGTACAACTGTACGTTTTTGGCCAAGTGAACTAACTTTTAGTCAAACTATTTTTAACGTTGAAATTTTAGCGCGTCGTTTACGAGAGCTTTCATTTTTAAACGCGGGCGTGCGTATTGTTTTACGTGATGAACGTATTAACCTTGAGCACGTATATGACTACGAAGGTGGTTTATCTGAGTTTGTAAAATACATTAACGAAGGTAAAACTCATCTAAACGAGATTTTCCATTTCACTGCTGATACAGAAAACGGTATTGGTGTAGAAGTTGCATTACAGTGGAATGAAAGTTATCAAGAAAACGTGCGTTGTTTTACCAACAATATTCCTCAAAAGGATGGCGGTACTCATTTAGCAGGTTTCCGTGCAGCTTTAACGCGTGGTCTTAACCAATATCTTGAAAATGAAAATATTCTCAAGAAAGAAAAAGTCAATGTGACAGGCGATGATGCACGAGAAGGTTTAACCGCGATTATTTCGGTAAAAGTACCTGATCCGAAATTCTCTTCTCAAACTAAAGAGAAACTAGTATCGAGTGAAGTAAAACCAGCGGTTGAGCAAGCAATGAACAAAGAGTTCTCTGCTTACTTACTTGAAAATCCGCAAGCTGCAAAATCGATTGCCGGTAAAATTATTGATGCTGCGCGTGCACGTGATGCTGCACGTAAGGCGCGTGAAATGACACGTCGTAAGAGTGCACTTGATATTGCAGGTTTACCAGGTAAATTGGCAGATTGTCAGGAAAAAGACCCGGCACTTTCTGAATTATATCTAGTCGAGGGTGACTCTGCTGGTGGTAGTGCTAAGCAAGGTCGTAATCGTAAAATGCAGGCTATTTTACCGTTGAAAGGTAAAATCCTGAACGTTGAACGTGCACGCTTTGACAAAATGATTTCTAGTCAGGAAGTGGGTACTTTAATCACTGCACTTGGCTGTGGTATTGGTCGTGAAGAATATAACCCTGATAAGCTTCGCTATCATAAAATCATTATCATGACCGATGCCGACGTCGATGGTTCGCACATCCGTACCTTGTTGTTAACGTTCTTCTTCCGTCAAATGCCAGAATTGGTTGAGCGTGGGCATATTTATATTGCTCAGCCACCTTTGTATAAATTGAAGAAAGGTAAGCAAGAACAATACATCAAAGATAATGATGCGTTAGAAACTTATCTCATCTCAAATGCGATTGATGAGCTATCTCTACATACCAATGCTGAAGCACCTGCAATTACAGGTGAAGCACTTGCGAAAGTGATTCAGGACTATCAGGTTTCACAAAAGAGCTTACAGCGCTTAACTTTACGTTATCCAGCTAGCTTACTTGATGCTTTACTTGAAGTAGAAGCATTCAAGAGTGATCAAAACCATGATGAAGCTTATGTACAACAATGGGCAGATCAGGTACGCGATATCATTACCAGATTACAGCCAAGTTTACGTCCAGAAATCTCTTTAGAGGCATTTGAGCGTGAAAATGCTCAAGGTGAAAAATCTGCGCATTATTGGCCGCGTATTACTGTCTATGTTCATAATCTGCCGCATGCGTATTTGCTTGATGCAGCTTTACTGAATTCTGCTGAATATGCACGTTTACTCAAAAACTCGAAGAGTTGGTTCACTTTACTTGAAGACGGTGCTTTTTTACAAAAAGGTGATCGCCGTATTCAAGTGGCTAACTTCCATCAAGTTTGGCAACATATTTTACAAGATTCACGCCGCGGTATGATGATCCAACGCTATAAAGGTCTTGGAGAGATGAATGCTGAACAGTTGTGGGAAACAACAATGGACCCTGAAAACCGTAATATGTTGCAGGTGACAATTGATGATGCGATTGAAGCAGATCGTATGTTCTCTTGCTTAATGGGTGATGATGTTGAACCACGTCGTGCATTCATTGAAGAGAATGCTTTAAATGCGGATATTGATGCTTAATTCATAACATGATTCTAAATCAGTCTAGGGAGAGAATGATGAGTCAGAAATTATTAGCTAGTCTTTTAATTTCATGTGTGTTTTTAGGAAGTTCTGCTGTTTGGGCGGCAGACCTAGAAACGAATATGAAAACTTTAGCTAAGAGTACTAAAGCATTTGCTGAAGCGAAAGATGCTGCTAATGCGAAACAACAACTTGTTGTAATGCGTGAAGCAGCAGTTTCTTCTAAGCAATATTTGCCGCATAAACTCGAAGGTTTGCCATCAGAAAATGTAAAGGTAAAAGAGTATCAAGCTGGTTTAGATCAGCTTGTTGCCGAAATTGATAAAGTAACTGTTTTAGTTGAGCAAGGACAATTAGATCAAGCCAAAACTGAAGCAATTAATTTAGTCAAAATACGTAATGAAAATCATAAAAAATTTAGATAATTGATTTTTTATGGTAAAGGGCTAATCATCATTAGCCCTTTTTTGTATCCGAAAAAAGTATTTTGTTTAACAAGTAAACTATTCGAAGTTATATTCTCTATGCGGTACTTACTAATAACAATAGGAAATATAATTATGAAAAAAATACAAAAACTCTTATGCATTGGAATCATATTTTTTAATTGTTTATTTCAACTGCATGCTGCGATAGCCCCCACCTTTTATGGAAAATTAGTATTTCATCGTTATAGTAATTATGAGGCATGGGACAGTAAGCTTTATCTTTATAACTTCACAACACAGCAGACCACATTACTCGGCGCAAATTGGAAAATTGACCATATGATGAATGGCCATTTCTCTCCAGATGGAAAATGGTTAACGTTTATGGGAGTGAATTCTGGACAGCATTATGGTGATGCATGGGATGTATATGTGTGGAAGGTCGGAAGCACTGAGTTACCTATTAACTTAACTCAAGGCAATAATAAGCGCGATGAAGACCCTAAATTTATAGATAACCAGCGTATTATTTTTAAACAAAATGGCGATCTAAAAATCATTAAAATGACGGATCGGACGATGACTTCTGTGACTCAAAATGGTTGGGATATAGAAGAATCGATGCCTTATCCGATGGTGAATACCACTCAAATTTTGTATGCAAAAGGTGCTGGAAATAATTCTAGAATTTTTAGTATTGATCAGTCGGGTGCTTATGATACACAGCTGACCAATATCGCTTCATATTATCCAGTATGGTGGCAAGGAAGTCGGTTCTTATATGTGCGCTGGTATAGCCCAACAAATCCTCATGACCAGATCTATATTTATGATATGGCTAATAAACAAACTACACGTTTGCCATTTAACAATATTAATTATGATACTTCCGATCCAGCTCCTTTAGATCAGCGTTACATGGTGGTGTCTCTTGCAGGACAAACAGGAAGTCGAGGCGGATACGATTTATATATCGCTGACAGCTTATCAAGCAATGTGTGGCCTTTACCGATAAATACCAATTTAAATGAATTAGGGGCTTTTTATACGCCTTATTAACAAATAAAAAAGCCGATTAAGAAATCGGCTTTTTTATTTTAGAAAATGGATTAATCAAAAGAAGCTTCCATTTCTTCTAATTCCATCATGAGTTCCAAAAGCTGCTCTTCGTGTTGCTCAAGTTTAGCCTTCAGCTCAGTCTGTTCATTCATAAGTTTGAGTAAATCGTCTTTACGTGCAGCCTCATATAAAGATGTGTCTGCTAAGGATTCTTCAATTTTGGCAAGCTGCGGTTGTAGCTTTTCAATTTGAGACTCAACTTTTTCAATATTTTTACGAATAGGTCGAGTCTGTTCACGACGACGAGCTGCTTCTTTACGCTGTGCTTCTTTATCAACTTTAGCAGGCGCTGGAGCGGCAGAGGACGAATTGTTCTGTGCCACAGCAGTCTGAGCATTGATTTGTTGCTGACGTGCTTCACGTAGCCATTTAGCATAGTCCTGTAAATCACCCTCGAACTCAGTACATTTACCGCCGTGTACTAAAAGAAGCTCATCACATACACTTGCAATAAGTTGACGTTCGTGGGAAACCAGAACAACAGCACCTTCAAAATCTTGTAATGCCATGCTCAGTGCATGACGCATATCAAGATCTAAATGGTTTGTTGGTTCATCGAGAATTAAAACATTTGGACGCTGCCATACAATGAGTGCTAGGGCTAAACGAGCGCGTTCTCCACCAGAAAAGCTTTCACATGGTGTATCCATGCGTTCACCACTAAAGCCAAAACTACCTAAGAATGAACGTAGAGTGGCTTCACTAATTTGTTTATCTGCTATACGGGCAAGCTGTAGCATTGGGCTAGCGTGACCATCTAAAGCATCCATCTGGTGCTGCGCAAAGTAACCGATATTAAGCAGCTCGGAAGCTTTACGTTCACCTGCCAAGAGTGGTAAATCACCAACCAAACTCTTAATCAATGTTGACTTACCTGCGCCGTTCATCCCAAGCAAACCAATACGTGAGTTCGGTGTAATTTGTAATCTAATTTTTTCGGCTATTTGCTTATCACCATAACCAATGCTGGCGTTGTCTAAAGTCAGCAAAGGTGAACTCATTTTAGTTGGTTCACGGAAACTAAAAGTAAACGGCGTATCTACATGGGCTGGTGCAAGTTGCTGCATGCGCTCAAGTTGTTTAATACGACTTTGTGCCTGACGAGCTTTAGTCGCTTTTGCTTTAAAACGGTCAATAAACTTTTGTAAGTGAGCGCGTGTTTCTTGCTGCTTCTCAAAAGCTTGTTGTTGCTGAGCAAGACGTTCACTACGTGTGGTTTCAAATGTAGAGTAGTTCCCGGTGTAAAGTGTGAGTTCTTGATTTTCAATGTGAAGAATATGATCTGTAATCGCATCTAAAAAGTCGCGGTCATGCGAAATTAGAATGAGTGTACCTTCATAGGCTTTAAGCCAATCTTCTAACCACAGAATTGCATCCAAATCTAAGTGGTTTGTTGGTTCATCCAGTAAGAGTAGATCAGAACGACTCATCAATGTACGCGCCAAATTTAAACGCATACGCCATCCACCTGAGAAGCTCTCAACGTTCAAACGTAATTGATTTTCTAAAAAGCCAAGACCTGCCATGAGCTGCGCAGCTTTAGAGGGCGCTGAATAACCATGAATTTCATCAAAGCGGCCATGCAATTTAGCCAGTTCAAAATCAGTCAGTTGATCTGGTTGAGCAAGCTTATTTTGAATATCCCAAAACTCTTCATCACCTGAAAGAACAAAATCAATTGCAGGCATATCTAGGGCTTTCACTTCTTGGGCCATATGCGCCACGGTCCAGCCTGTCGGACGAGTAAGTGAACCTTCATCTGCACCTAAACTTCCAAGTAGTGCAGCAAATAAGGTCGATTTACCCGCGCCATTTACACCAGTTAGACCAATCTTCCAACCTGGGTGTAATTGCATAGACGCTTTTTGAAATAAAACACGTCCACCGCGGCGTAAAGAAACTTGGTCAAATTGAATCATCTTATTGTATCGAGGTGAGTTAGGGATGCTGTATTTTAAAGAGAACTGCCGATGAAAACAAAACTTTCCGGATTTTAGTGAGCAGGTATTAATAATTAGATATATCAAGACATCCTAAATTTCGCTATTCATCCGAAATTTTCAAAATATTGAATAAGATAGAATACTTTTAAAAAAATATGGCTAAAATAAAAACAGTTTGAAATTTGGTTGATTAATGAGCTACTAATAAAACTAGACTAAGGAAAGTCAAATGAAAAAAAGATTGGGGATAATTGGTGCAGTATTTTGCTGTGCTGTGGGGACAGTACATGCTGGGCAAAGTGTCTGTGTGTTTGATTTATTAGGAAAGTCAGGTGAGTCCTATAAAATGATGGAAGAGTGGGCGCTTGCAGCGAAAGAATGGCAAGCAGATATCACTTTAATTCCATTTCAAGATGAAGGCTTAGTTGACCGGAGACTGCGTGAAGGAAAATGTGACGCCGCTTATATGACCTCCATGCGGGCGCGAAATTATAATAAATTTGCAGGTTCAATTGATGCGATTGGAGGGGTAACCAGTAATGCAATTGCTCAAAAAGCTATTAGTTATGTTTTAGATAAGCGTAATAAACATCGCATGGTGACTGCACAAAATGGAACCAATTACGAGGTCGTTGGTATTGTCCAGATTGGATTAGCTTATTTATTTGTGAAGGATAAAAATCTCAACTCAATTGAAAAAGTACGTGGGACTAAGTTTGCTATTTTGCAATATGACGCAGCACAAAAAATTATGGTGGAAAGCGTTGGCGCTCAGCCCATTCCTTCAGAAATTACCGATTTTGTGAAAAAGTTTAATAGTGGCCAAGTCGATGCAATTGCGGCACCAGCCTATGCTTATAAACCTTTAGAGATTGGTAAAGGGGTTGGCGTGAAAGGGGCAATATTTACTTTCCCCGTAGTTAACGTTACGGGTGATTTAATTGCCCGAAGTGATAAGTTCCCCACAGATTTCGGTATAAAGTCACGTGCTTGGTTTATACAAAAATTACCTCAGAATTTTGCCATGATAAAACGGCTAGAAATGGGCGTACCCTCAAAAATTAAAATTAATTTTTCAGCAGAAGACAAAACTAAATATCAAAAAATTTTACGTGAAGGTCGTCTCAGCTTAACAAAACAAGGTGTATACGATGCAACAATGATGAGTGTGCTAAAGCGCGCCCGCTGTACAGTTGAACGGACAAATTTTGAATGTACGCTTAATGGAGAGTAGTTTATTTTTTAAACACAAAAACGCTACATATATTTCAAAGCTGAATATGGGTATGAAAATTGTGAATATAAAAAGTAACTTACGGAAAATTAGTGATTTTTCCTTTTAATAAATAATTTAAAACCAACAAACAATGGTTCAATGAGATAAAAATATTTGAGTAAAAGCTCTATTTTTTTCTAAAAAACATGATTAATATCTGTGTTTGAAAGGAAACTTCAAACAAAAAATCTGTTCCGTGGAAGGATGAAGAAAATGAAAAAAATCGTACTTGCTATGGCTGCCGCTTCTGTTGTTGGTTTTTCTGCTTCAGCGCAAGCAGCGAGTACCGTATGTGTATTCGACCTCTTAGGAAAAGCAGGCGACTCATATAAAATGATGGAAGAATGGGCTCTTGCTGCAAAAGGCTGGGGTACTGAAATTAACTTAGTTCCTCGTCAGGACGAGGCTGTTGCTGATAATGATTTTAAAGCGGGTAAATGTGATGCTGTGGCAATGACAGCAATGCGTGCACGCCAATATAACAAATTCGCAGGATCTATCGACTCACTTGGTGGTGTTCCAAATAACCAAATCGCTCAACGTGCAATTACTTATGTATTAGATGCACGTAATGCAGCAAAAATGACCACAAATATGGGTGGTAAAAAATACGAAGTTGCTGGTATTTCTCCGCTAGGTTCAGCTTTCATTTTCGTACGCGACAAAAACATCAACTCTGTTGAAAAAGCTGCGGGTAAAAAATTCGCTGTACTTGGCTATGACGATGCACAAAAAATTATGGTGCAACGTGTAGGAGCTCAAGCAGTTCTTTCTGATATCTCAAACTTTGCTGCTAAATTTAATAATGGTCAGGTAGATATGGTAGGTGCGCCTGCTTATGCTTACAAACCATTAGAGTTAAATAAAGGTTTAGGCGCAAACGGTGTAATGTGGAACTTCCCTGTATTACACGTTACAGCAGATCTAGTATTACGTTCTGATAAATTCCCAGCTGGTTTTGGTCAAAAATCTCGTGACTGGTTTGTTAAACAGTTACCGAAGAGCTTTGCAATGATCAACCGTTTAGAAGCGCAAATTCCTGGCAAATACAAAATGAACTTAAGTGCAGAAGACAAACTTAAGTATCAAAAAATGTTGCGTGATGGCCGTATGGACTTAACTAAACGCGGTGTTTACGATGCTGGAATGATGTCTGTACTCAAAAAAGCGCGTTGTTCTGTAGACAAAGCTAACTTTGAATGTTCAATGCCTGGTGAATAATCCTAATTTCTTTCAAAAAGCCTAGACTGAGTTCTAGGCTTTTTGTTTTATATGAGCTGTCAGTTCTGCCATTGTGGATAAATAGAAAGACGTTAAGCTAAATTTAGATAAAAACTTCATAAGGAAACATGAAGGTATAAAAATGGATCAAGGACTTGAGTGATTAAAATAATTGCTAATAGATAGATCAATCGCTATCTATTTTTCAGGGAAATAAAATCATAAAAGCAAATACGGTCTATACAAATATTCCAACATGATTTTTATATGAAGCCTATCCGATTCATACCTGATGGTGTGAAATTTCTTGGTATCGAAAAACAAAAACTCCACAAGGAAAGGAAAAAGAATATGCAATTTTCCAAAACGCTATTACTTGCGATGGGACTTACTACAGTTTCTTTTGCAGCCGAGGCTAAACAAACAGTATGTGTTTTTGACTTCGTTGGAAAAAATGGCGATGTTTATGCGCTGATGAAGGATTATCAACTTGCCGCTAAAAACTGGGGAGCTGATATCGAGCTTAAAGTAAACCAGAATGAAGCCGTGATTGCTGAAGATTTTAAAGCGGGTAAATGTGATGGTATTAGCGTGTCAGGGATGCGTGGTCGCCAATTTAACTCATTTACAGGGTCATTAGACGCAATTGGAGCGATTCCTGACCTCAAGCTTGCTGTAAAAGTGATGCAAGGTTTAGCGAGTCCGACTTTTAGTAAATATATGGTTAATGGTCGCTATGAGGTTGTGGGTGTTATTCCAGTTGGTGATGCTTACCTTTTAGTAAATGATCGCAGCATCAATACGGTAGCGAAAGCCGCCGGTAAGAAAATTGCTGTTCTTGACTATGATGAAGCTCAAAAAATTATGGTTCAGCAGGTAGGTGCACAGGCTGTGAGTGCTGACGTAACAAATTTTGGTGCGAAATTTAATAACCATCAAGTTGATATTATTGGTGCGCCAGCAGCAGCATTTAAGCCTTTAGAACTACAAAAAGGTTTAGGAACAAAAGGTGCGATCGTGAATTATCCAATCTTACAGGTCACAGGAAATATTATTATCCGACCTGATAAGTTCCCAGCTGGTTTTGGCCAGAAATCTAGGGAATGGGTTTCGGGTCAGCTACCACGTGCTTTTACCATCTTGGGTAAGATGAAAGCTGATATTCCACAAAAATACTGGATGGATGTCCCAGCAGCCGATAAACCGGGTTACCAAAAGCTTATGCGTGAGTCTCGAATTAACCTTACACAACGCGGTGTCTACGATAAACGCATGATGAAATTACTATGGCAATTCCGTTGTAAGCAAGATGCTAAAAACTTCGAATGTGGCTTACAGGATGAGAATTACAAATAATCTTGATAAAAATACTCAAGATTCGCTTTAAACTTCGAAGACAGACCCTATATTGATTATGCTATACTCAATATAGGGTCTTTTTTATTTTGAAAGGCACAGCAAAATCCGAGGAACAATCATCATGAATGCCCAAGCTCTAGTTTTGACAGATAATGCTGCCAATAAGGTACGCCAACTCCGTGATAGTGAAGGGAATGACGATCTCATGTTACGTGTGTATGTAACAGGAGGCGGGTGTTCAGGGTTTTCGTATGGCTTTAATTTTGCTGAAAGCGTAAATGAAGATGATGCAGAATTCGTAAATGGCGATGTAAAAATGCTGGTTGACTCACTTAGTTACCAATACCTTATTGGTTCAGTAGTTGACTATGTAGAAGGTCTTGAAGGTTCGCGTTTTATCGTACAAAACCCGAATGCAACAACAACATGTGGTTGTGGTTCTTCATTCTCGATTTAAAAGAATTTTAAAATTTAAAAAACCTCTCTATTTTGAGAGGTTTTTTTATTGATCAAATCATTATTTTTTACGGACAGATTCTAAAAAGTATTGTACCAGTTCAGGTGCATTCTGATATGGAATCCAGTGCGACGCATTCATAAAAACTGCTTCATAACTATTTTTAAAATAATGTGAGTTTAGCTCGGCGCTTTTTTCTGTAACGGCAATATCATGTTTACCCCAAATAAAAAGAGTGGGGACATCTATGGCTTTAAACGGATTTTGAGGTTTGTCCCAAAAAAAGCCACGATACCAATTCAACGCCGTGGTTAATCTATTTTCCTTTATAAACTCAGCCTCAAATATCGCAATTTGCTGTTCAGTCATGCCTGATGACTTTAGAAACTTACGACCCAATTTAGGTATCTTTTTAAATAAAAGTTCGGGCAGAATCGGTAACTGAAAAATTGCAAAATAATAAGATTTAAAAAGTTGTCTACTGCTTAAACAAGCTTTTAAAAATGCAGCTTGGTGGGGCACAGAAACTAAAGTGAGATGTTGAATATATTGTGGATACTTCATAGCAACGCCTGACGCAATTGCCGAGCCCCAGTCGTGCCCCATTAAATAAACTGGCTGGCCAAGCTGTTTAATTAAACTTGCTACGTCTTCTACAAGTTCACTCAAGGAATATTGAAATCGGCTTTGAGGTCTAGCATTTAAACTATAACCACGTTGATGAATCGCAAGTGTTCTAAATTGATACTCATGCAATAATTCCGAAGTCTGCTCCCAACTATGAGCAGTTTCTGGAAAACCATGCAATAAAACAACGAGAGGACCATCTATAGGGCCTGAATCAATCACATCGAATGTCCAAGCCCCACGTGTGTATTGATGAATACGTTTAGTTAGATCCATACAAACATGCCTTAAATTATTTTTATCGGCATTTATCATGAGTTTTTATGCTCATTTAAATAACAGCATTTCGGGTCAGTAAATGTGCTATGAGGTCGAATCTAACCAAACAAATCAATAAATAGTTTTATACTGCCGTGATCGTACCTAGGATTCTGAAATCCGAAGCGCCTGTGACTGCTGGCAAATTTCCACTTAAACCATCTACAAAGCGCATTGCTAACCATGCAAATGCTGTAGCCTCGACCCAAGTAGGGGAAAGTCCTAACACATCGGTAGGTTGAACAGACCAATTATGTTTACGTAAACGCCAACGTAACTGTTCTAGTAAATAAGAGTTATAAGCTCCACCACCGCAAACATACACTTCGCCTGTTTCCATCTCAGAACGATAAATCGCTTTTTGAATAGCACGCACAGTAAGTTTTAATAGGGTAGCTTGGATGTTTTCAGGTGTATCTTCTAACTCGTCATAAGTTAAATCATTTCGCCAATCGATTAACTGATCATCTAACCAATCAATATTAAAGTCTTCACGTCCTGTGCTCTTAGGTGGTTCTTTAGAAAAATACTCATGCGCATGAAGACGGTCGAGTAAAGAGCGAATAGGGTGACCATAGGCAGCCCAATCACCATTTTCATCATATGGATGACCTGTATGGCGATGGCACCAAGCATCCATCAAAATATTTGCAGGACCTGTATCAAAACCAAATACGCCGTCACTGTTATTGGCAGGCAGCATACTCACATTAGCAATACCACCCAAATTCAAAATTACACGATGAATACTTGGATGTTGAAATAATGCTTGATGGAAAGCCGGAACCAATGGCGCGCCTTGACCACCTGCTGCCATATCTCTACGACGGAAATCTGAAACAACCGGAATCTGAGTAATTTCAGTAATAATGTTTGGATCACCAATTTGTAACGTAAAGCCATGTTCTGGACGGTGACGAATGGTTTGCCCATGCGACCCAATTGCTTTAATTTGGCTACGGTCTAATTGGTGCTTCTCAATAAGAGTATTAATCCCATCACCAATCATTTTGGCCAGAGCAACATCAGCTTTACCCATGCGGTCAATTTCATTGTCATCGGGCAAAGTCAATGCCATAAGCTCATCACGTAACTCGGGTTCGAATGGAGCTGTAAGAGTGGCATGAAGCTGTAGTGGCTCAAATGAAGCCGCTACAATATCCACACCATCCATACTAGTGCCAGTCATTACGCCGATATAGATTGCGCTCATATGCAACTTCCCCTGCAAGACGCTGAAAAAATGTTAGTATATCGCACAAATTGAATAACTGATGTGTTTAGGTTTTGTGATGTCAAATTTCTTGCCCGCCGAAGAACAGCTTGCCCTCATCCAACGAGGCACGCACGAAATTATTTCAGAAGAAGATTTACTGAAAAAGCTTAAAGAGAATCGCCCTCTTAAAATTAAAGCTGGTTTTGATCCTACAGCACCAGATTTACATTTAGGACATACGGTTCTTATTAATAAACTAAAAACTTTCCAAGACTTGGGCCATGAAGTTACCTTCTTGATCGGTGACTATACAGCGATGATCGGTGACCCAACTGGCAAAAGCGCAACTCGTCCGCCGTTGTCACGTGAACAAGTAGAAGCCAACGCTAAAACTTATCAAGAGCAAGTATTCAAGATATTAGACCCGAATAAAACAAAAGTACGTTTTAACTCAGAATGGTTTAATCAAAAGTCTGCTGCTGACCTTATTCAATTAGCAAGCCAGCAAACTGTATCACGTATGTTAGAGCGTGATGACTTTACTAAGCGTTATAGCAATCATCAGCCGATTGCAATTCATGAGTTTTTATATCCTTTAGTTCAAGGTTATGACTCAATTGCGCTTGAAGCTGACGTTGAGTTAGGCGGTACAGACCAGACCTTTAACTTACTTATGGGTCGTACTTTACAAAGCCGTTATGGCCAAGAATCTCAAGTGTGTATCACCGTGCCGATTCTAGAAGGTCTAGATGGCGTAAATAAAATGTCTAAATCTTTAGGTAACTATATTGGTGTATTTGATACACCAGGGGCAATGTACCAAAAAGTTTTATCAATGCCAGACTCTTTAATTGAACGCTATTTCGATTTATTAAGCTTCAAATCTCTTGATGAGATCAAAGCTCTATTAGATGAAATTGCTGCTGGTCGTAATCCGCAAGAAGTAAAACGTATTCTTGCGCTTGAGCTAGTTGAACGCTTCCATGATGCAGAAGCTGCTGCTAATGCCCATAAGAGTGCTGGTAACCGTATTACAGAAGGTGAAGTACCTGAAGACACACCAGAAGTGACTATTTCACTTGGTGAGTTTGGAGGAGAAATCTTTATTGCTACGATTTTACGTGTAGCAGGCTTAAATCCGAATGCAGCTGCGGCAAAAGATGCGGTAGCTCGTGGTGCGGTAAAAGTTGACTGGAATGCTGTTGATGCAAGCTTCTCTGTAAAAGAAAACGGAAGCTTTATTATTCAATCAGGTAAAAAAGCAATTGCACGTGTAACTTTCACTGACTAATAAAAAATTTATAGATTAAAAAAGCAGGAGTAATCCTGCTTTTTTTATTTCTGGATCACAAAACCAATTAAGCGTTCCACGTGGAACCATCTAAACATAATTAATAATAAATGAAGTAAGTTAAAAGCAAGAAGAAATATAGCTGGGAATAGAGTGTTTACTCTATTATTTCTTTGGAATCTTTGGAATCTTTGGAATCTTTGGAATCTTTGGAATCTTTGGAATCTTTGGAATCTTTGGAATCTTTGGAATCTTTGGAATCTTTGGAATCTTTAGATTTAAGGGACTATATATGTCTATAACCGTCTATTAAAGACATAGGAAATTAAAAATTTCCCAAATTCTTAAATATAAAACTAATAAAAGGCAGTAAAAATGCCCAAAAAAAAGCCATATATATGACTTTTTTCGCAAAATAGTAGAAAAAAACGGCACTCAAGTGAAAAAGGCTGAAATACCCCTTGCAAAGAGAATGTAATGGTCTATAATGCACATCCATCGGCGGTGATGCAGATAGAAACTTGTTGAAAAACAGTTACTTGTGATTAAGTTGGTTGCTTTAAGTGATGAATTTGATGGTAAGTTGGT
>NZ_JBBAXE010000024.1:0-64770 GCF_059800965.1 Acinetobacter sp. LT1 | reverse complement strand
ATTCATCACTTAAAGCAACCAACTTAATCACAAGTAACTGTTTTTCAACAAGTTTCTATCTGCATCACCGCCGATGGATGTGCATTATAGACCATCTCATCCCCTTTGCAACCTTTTTTTTAAATCAATATCATCAACTGGATACTTTTTAAGCTTTTTAGCATTTTATCTATATTATTTGATCAATTTTACATTGATAATAGGTTATCAATTTTGTATTAAAACATATCTCCACCCAACTGCACATTTTAGTATTAGCCTGGCTGGCGGTTAAGGAATTATATGAATTATTCTAATTTAATTTTACTAAGCGTATTATCTGTAGGTGTTTGTACCTCTCTATATGCTCAAGAAAATACTATAAGTGAATCTTCTGATGCTAGCTCACTAGAAGAAACAGCACCGACTCATACGCGCTCACAAATTATTAAAGATTTAAAAAATATTAAAGTTAAAGATTTAAAAATTAATGCGAATGCAGCACAACCAGATCCTGTAAAAGACCCATTACAATCATTAAATCGTCCAATTTACTCATTTAACGACATGTTGGATCGAAATTTTTTACGCCCAGTTGCTGTGCAATATAGAGAAAAGACTCCAGAAGATGTCCGTGGTTCTTATCGTCAGTTCCGTAAAAATCTTGGAGAACCTTGGAATGCTGTTAACCAGCTTATTCAAGGTCGCCCTGGTCGTGCAGCAAAAACCATAGGTCGCTTTACAATTAATACATTAACGACTCTTGGATTAGCTGACCCTGCCAGCCGTTTAGGTTTACCGACTGAAGAAGAGAATTTTGGTGTAACTCTTGGTTACTATGGTGTTCCTTCTGGCCCATTCCTGATGTTGCCTTTTTTCGGGCCAAGTACCTTACGTGATGGTTTTGGTTTAGCAGTAGACGCCCAAGCACGTCCACAGAAATATGTTATGGATGATCAAGAGGGTCTTTATTGGTCAAGTAATATGTTACAAGCGGTTGATACACGCGCTCAATATCTAGACCTAGATCAGACCTTACAAGGTGATCAATATGCCATGATTCGAGATTTATATCTGCAACGTAAAGCATTCCAAATTGCAGAGAAAAAGGGCGACTCAGCTGATGTATCTTTCATTGATGATGACTCAGAAGATACACCAGATGAGAATCAAAACCCTTAAAAGATGAAATCGAGGTATTGCCCGGATAAGAGTTGGGCAATACCTTGATTTTGATCAAACATACTCTATGATGAATAAAGTGATCATATAAAAGGACTACCATCTCTTCTATGTATTTTATTAAACCGACACGCTCTATCCCTTATTTAGAGCAAGCTTTGGATAAATTGCCAGGCTTACAAGTCATTAACATAGATGATTTAGATTTATATGATCCAACCATCATTGCAATAGCAGATGTACAAGATTTCCTGACATATAAATGGAATTTACCAACGATTGTCATTGCTTTTGAACATGAAGGTAGTGCTTTAGCTCAAGCTTGGGAAGCGGGTGCTCTTGCAGGTTGGGTATGGAATCAACTACCTAACGATTTAAATAAAGCATTATCAAGAATCGATGCTCAATATAAACGTAATCAAGATAGTCGTGATTTACCTTCAGCTGCTGAACTACAAAAAAGACTATTACCTAATCCAATTGATTTATTAAATTATCAAGTCGAAACTTTCTTTCAGCCTTCAGCTTATCTTTCTGGTGATTGGTATGACTACTGGAAATTAAACGATAAGGAAGTTTTATTTTATCTTGCCGATGTTTCAGGACATGGTGTGACCAGTAGTTTATTAACTTCTTGGATGGCAGCTTTCCATGGCCGCTCTAAAACCCCAAGACAATTAATAAAAAAATTAAATGGAATGTTGGTTCAAGAGAATATTGAAAAGCACATTACGATTGTGGTGGGTATTTTAAACCTTGAAACACATACACTTCGCTGGTCAAGTGCTGGGCACTACCCTCCTCCTATCATTTTTGAACCAAATCAAGCTCCAAAAATTTTAACAACAAGTAGTTTCCCATTAGGCTTGACTGATGAACTCGAAGTTGAAGAGCATGTTTGTACATTAAATCATCAAGCACGCTTCATTGTTTGCTCAGATGGAGCACTTGAACCTTTTGATGGTGGGTTAAATGATCAGTTCCAACAATTGGTTCATCATTTGCAAAATCAATCATTCCAAGCACCCGATCATGTGGCTGATGACATTGCCATTTTCAGTCTTTGTCGAATGAATTAATTTACAAATCAATTAATTACATAATATACGACTTAAGGACTCTTGAGTCTGCGATGGCACTATGTGATAATTTTTCTATCCTTCTCTGAAAATGGCATTTATATGTCAACAGGTCATGTTGAATATGCAAGTTTAAATGGAACGCATATTTTCAAACTTATTGGTGAAGTGCGAGCCCATTCTTGTATAAGTCTAGACAAACTTTTAAACAGAATTGAACAGCAAGAGAATGTTGTTGGTGCAATCGTTGATTTAACCCAAACAACATTTATTGATAGTACGGTGTTAGGCATCCTAGCTAAGCTAGGTTTAAAGCTTAAACAAACTCATCATATTCAAGCTGTGATGCTATCTACCAATCCAGATATCACAACCTTAGCCAACAGTATGGGGCTAGGGCAGGTTTTTGTCATTTTGAATTACTGTGGCGATCCCAACGTTTGCACATTAACGTTAACTGATGAACAGATCACTCATAATGCAATGCTAAGAACAGTTCTGGATGCACATAAGACATTGATGAAACTCAATGCAAACAATCAGAATATGTTTGAGCCACTTGTGAAGCAGTTACAGAAAGAACAAGATACGCTTGAACAGGTATCAGATAAGCAAAATGCCTGACTTTAATCATTAAGCCGGATTATTAGAATATGACCCTTATTTCTGTTGCTCAAATGAACTCTCAAGATGATATTGAAAATAATTTTCAAGTCATTGAGTCGTTGATTCAACAAAGTAAGGCGCAAAATGCTAGCCTGATTGTTTTCCCCGAAAACTTTGTATGTTTTGCAGCTGGAAAACAACGCGAAACAGCTGAGCAATTTGAGTCTATTCAACAACGGCTTGAGAAACTAGCACATCAATATCAAATCTGGATTGTGGCCGGTACCTTACCATGCCCATTTCGTCCAGATGGATCTACCATTCAAGATGGTCGAGTCCGGACGGTTAGTCTTTGTATTAGCCCTGAGCGTACAGAAGCACGTTATGACAAGATCCATTTATTTGATGTACAAGTGGGTGATGCTGTCGGTGGTTATCAAGAGTCTCGTTTCTTTGAACCTGGAACAGACGTAGTAGTCACATCTACCCCTTTTGGCAATATTGGCTTAATGGTATGTTATGACTTACGTTTTCCAGAGCTTGCTCTAACTCTGAGACAACAAGGCGCTCATATTCTTACTGCCCCTGCTGCATTTACTTATACAACTGGACAAATGCACTGGCAGCTTTTGCTACAAGCTCGGGCAATGGATAGCCAATGTTATGTTTTAGGCGCAGCACAACAGGGCTGGCATGGTGAAAAACGACAAACCTGGGGACACTCTGGGGCAACAGATAGTCGTGGTCAAATTTTAAGTATGATTGGATATGAAGGGAGTGGTTTAATCACTGTACCCTTTGATTTAACAGCACAAGAACTCGTCCGCTCTTCAATGCCTCTCATGACTCACCGTAAATTGATTCATTATTAAAAGTTTAATTATTCATGTGGAAATACTTATTTAGCATTTTTTGCTTGGGGGCAAATATTCATTGTTATGCAGAGCTTGGTACAACAAACCATTTTGTTTCGCCTACTGCACAGCTCAAATCAGATATTCTTCCAGAAACTCCTAAAAATATCCCCTTGCCCGCTTTTGGCCAAAGAATTATTGGTTGGGGTACAGGCGCAGAAGGTGCAAGACAACGTTTAGAAAATATTCAGCCAGCAGATGTTTCTGTAATTAAAAAACAAGGAACTACGCTTGAAATGATTACTGCATGGCAAGATTTTTATGAACAAGAGCAGCAACGTAATGCAAATAATCCTACTGCGAAGTATCGTGCGCGTTTAATGAAAAAGATTGCAGATTTGTGGTAAATACAGTGTTCTAAAATATTTTTATCTTATGGAATAATTGATCTAATTATTCCATTTTTTATGTGCGCTCATTTGTTTTATTCATAAACTATTCTGATGAACATTTAAGAAACTGAATAGAACGCGATATACTACAAAAGCAATACTAGTTTCTTTGAGGAAGATATGGACCAAGACTGTCAAAACTTAAAGCTTGAGAATCAATTATGTTTCCTCATTTATTCAACGAATTTAGCGCTTAATCAACTCTACAGAAAACTTCTAGCACCTTTGGGCATTACCTATCCCCAATATTTAGTGATGTTAGTGTTATGGGAGCAGGATGAAGTGACTGTTTCAGAAATTGGAGCTAAACTTTTTTTAGAATCATCTACCCTCACTCCTATCTTGAAAAAGTTAGAAGCCTCGCATTTACTTCATCGTACCCGTTCAACTCAAGATGAGAGACAAGTGATTATTACGCTAAGTGATGAAGGAAAAAAATTAAAAGATCAAGCAATCCATATTCCATCAGGCGTATTAGAAGCAAGTTCATGTGATATGACAACACTACTCGGCCTTAAAGATCAACTTACTAAACTCCGTACAAACTTAGTCAAATAAACAGCAATTTTTTTAAAAAATATACTTGTCAAAATAATTAAGTCGTGTACGATATATTTGTATTCAATTTATTTTAGGAATAAAAACGATGTCATTAGAAAAAGTTGTTTATCGTGCAAAAGCTAAAGCAACCGGTGGTCGTGATGGCCGTGCGACTTCATCAGACGGCGTATTAGATGTACAACTTGGTGTACCTAAAGAAATGGGTGGCGCTGGTGGTGCTGTAACAAATCCAGAGCAACTATTCGCAGCTGGTTATTCAGCATGCTTTTTAGGTGCTTTAAAATTTGTTGCAAACCGCGATAAATTTAACATTAGCAAAGACGCTTATGTAGAAGGTGAAGTAGGTATTGGTCCAATTCCTACAGGTTTTAGCATCGAAGCGACTTTAAATGTTTACTTAGTGGGTATGGATCGTGAAGAAGCTGAAAAGTTAGTTGCAGCAGCTCATATTGTTTGCCCATATTCAAATGCAACTCGCAATAATATTGATGTGACGTTTAATATTGTGACTGAATAAGTTTTGATATTTAAAAAATGCCCGAATCAAATCGGGCATTTTTTACATCTTAAATATTATGCTTCACTTGCCTCATTGGTTACGCGAAGTACTTCTTCGAGTGTAGTTTTACCTGTAAGTACTTTGCGCAAACCATCGTCACGAATAGAACCTGAATACTCACGAGCATGATTTTCTAATTCATATTCAGCTGCGTTACCATGAATCAGACGGCGCATAGGTTCATCAACTGGTACGATTTCATAAATCGCTGTACGTCCATTAAAACCTAAATGTGAACAATGATCGCACCCTTTAGCTTCAGGTAACTGCAACAACGGTTCATTATTAATATGCTGAAAAACCTGTTTCTCAAAAGTATCTGCTTCACGCCATGTCATACAATGTGGACATAAAGTACGAACCAAACGTTGAGCAATCACCCCAATTAAAGAACTTGATAATAAGAAGGGTTCAATCCCCATATCTTTAAGTCGAGTAACTGCACCAATAGCTGTATTGGTATGTAGTGTTGATAAAACTAAATGTCCTGTTAAAGATGCTTGAACTGCAATTTCAGCAGTTTCTAAATCACGAATCTCCCCCACCATCACCACATCTGGATCTTGACGTAACATTGCTTTTAAAGCACGAGCAAATGTCATATCCACTTTGGTATTCACTTGTGTTTGACCAATACCTTCGAGTTGATATTCGATTGGATCTTCAGCAGTTAAGATATTACGGGTATTGTCATTTAGATCAGATAAGGCTGCATATAAGGTGGTCGTTTTCCCCGAGCCAGTAGGCCCTGTGACCAAAATAATACCGTGGGGACGATGTACTAACTGAGTTAAACGCTCATAGTCATTAGCCATTAAACCCAAGTGAGTCATGTTGAGTCGGCCCGCTTGTTTATCAAGCAAACGCATAACGACCCTTTCACCATGTGACGATGGCAAAGTTGAAACACGCACATCCACTTCACGGCCTGCAAGACGTAAAGAAATACGACCATCTTGTGGTACACGTTTTTCAGCAATATCGAGCTTCGCCATAACTTTAATACGCGAAACCAGTAAAGGCGCCAATTCACGGCGTGGCTGTACAATCTCACGCAATTGGCCATCTACACGTAATCGTACAGATAGTTTCTTTTCAAAAGCTTCAATATGAATATCAGAAGCCCCTACTCGAATTGCTTCAGAGAGAAGTGCATTGATCAGACGAACAATAGGTGCGTCATCTTCTTGGTCCATCAAATCTTCTGTTTCAGGAACCTGATCGGCCAAACTCAATAAATCCGGATGATCTTCTAAACCAGCTGCAACTTGTTGTGATTCCCCTGTATCACCTGCGTAACTCGTACTTAAGAGCGTATTAAATTCTTGTTCAGTACATAATTGATAATGAGCTGGCTTACCCAAGATGCGTCTTGCTTCCTGTAATGCAATTTTTTCAGTGTTTTGTCGTCTAATAATAAATACCTGATCACCGTCATAACGAAATAAAACACCATGACGCTTGGCAAAACTATATGGAACTTGTATTTGTTTCAATATTTGCATCACAATTTATAATGATGAGTAAGATGATTTTGAGTGTACTCTAAGCAGATTACAGCGTGAAGTCTGTTTAACAACTCGGTAGAGGAATTTTGCGTCTTGTTTGAAAATAATGAATATCAGCCTCGCCCCCAGAATTCTTTAAAATGGTGGGGTGAACAGCACTTTGAAATTAACCAGTCCAAAGCATGGCAATTCGGTTCAATGCTCTTTCGTTTAACACGTGGCATAAAAGAATGGCGCATCGAATATTATCGTCCATCTCTCCAAGATGATAATGAACAAGATTGGCACCCAATTGCCGATCCACATTTTGCCTTTCCGCATACGGTTCAAGTAGAACGTTACATGTTTCGAAAGACTAATCCAGAATTTTTACTGATGCCACGTCTGGCAGATCGTTCTGTGGTCATAAAACCTGTTGATCCTATTTACATTCCAGCAGGTCAACGTGGGACTCTATATATCAGCACACCATTATGGATTGCAGGCTTAGTTGAAAGTCAGCATGAACCTTTGTTTGAGATTCCCGTGATTCAGCCTAAAGATACGTGGTTTGGTCCTAATGCACAGCAAGGTGAAATCTGTTATGCCACTTCCGTGGATGGCCGTACTGATTTGAATCTATTAACACCACGCGCTTTCCGTGCTGTTACTCCAATCGACTTTCACAACACAAGTAATCATCAATTACGCTTTGATCGTATGAATGTGCCAGTTACCGCCCTTCCTCTTTTTTATAGTGAAAGTACAGGTCGTTTATGGACTTCACAAATTAAAGTTTATTATGAGGGTTCTGATCGTCCGGCACGTATTCGTATTGAAAATCGTACGCCACCTCTTGCTGGTGAAGTGACCTATGTTCACCCACCACGTTCACCTGGTGGAGCATTATTCAATATGTTTGATTCATTCTTTTAAGAGGTTTATATGGCTGATTCAAATATTCCAAAAGATATCGCTGATAGCCTCAAAAGCATATTTACCAATATCAATACCGAACGTATTAGTGAAATTTTAGTCGCTGTTGTACTGTGTTTCATTGGCTTTGTTCTTGCCCGTATTATTTCCAATACGTTTATTAGAACCATTGGCTCACGTTTTAATGCTCACCAACGCCTTGTATGGCGCCGTGGTATTTTTTATTTCATTTTCTTACTCTTCATCATGACGAGTTTGAAAGAAGCTGGGTTCAAACTTAGTGTATTCCTCGGTGCAGCAGGGATTTTAACTGTAGCACTCGGTTTTGCATCGCAAACATCTGCCAGTAACTTGATTAGTGGTTTATTTTTGATTGGTGAGGGTTCATTTGAAGTCGGTGATACGATCCAGATTACTCTCATTCGTGGTAATACAATTGAAGGCGAAGTCATTTCAATTGATTTGCTTTCGGTAAAATTACTTACACTCGACAATGTCTATATTCGTTTGCCGAATGAACAGCTTATTCGTGCGCCTGTACACAACTTGTCTAAATATCCGATACGACGTATCCCAATTACGCTCGCAATCAACTTTCACGAAGATATTATTAAAGTCCGTGAGGTTCTACTGAATGTAGCAGCTCATTATCCACTTGTACTGGATGATCCAAAACCCGCAGTTACGGTTACCGCATTCAGGGAGTCATCAATTGAGCTTTTATTCACAATGTGGTGTCGACAAGAAAACTCTTTAAAAGTTCGAGATGAAATGCAAGAACGAATCAGAAATGGATTTTTAGATAACCGAATTGAAATTCCTGTTCCTAAAATGGGCTTGATTGATCGGCCGTCTACCGGTTTTGCTGAAGACGATATCGATCAATATAGCAATCAAAAAGAGTTAAAACGAGAGCCTAAAGCTTAGGCTCTTGATTCTTCTGCGCGGTAGACGACGGGGGTAATGGCGCAAGATAAGCAATAATTAACATTACTCCACCTGCTCCAATAAACGAAATGACTCGGGTTAATGTCGCACTTTGTGATAGATCAAGCAAAATCAACTTTAATACCACAATACCTAAAAGTGCAGCACCTACAAACCAGAGTTGACGAATCATTTTACGGCTTGAGAATGTAGTTAATACAAATGCCAAAATGACCCAAAGCAATGTCAAACTTAACTGCACTTCACCATTCGTCCAAATTGCTAAGCTCCATAGTGGTGTCCCCCAGTAATGATGTAAGCCCCTAACGACCACACTACTGAATACCAATAACCCAGCTAAAATTGTTGTAATTTTAAAAGTCCACTCTAGTGATTTATCTTGCTCAAAAGCATGTTGATAAATAATAAAGAGCAGACCTGCAAATACTACAATAGAAAGAAAATCAGTTAAGTTAAATAAAGGAACAAAATAAAGGTACTCAGCAGAGTGGCTATCAACGCTCACAACTAGCAACCAAATTAAGCTTAAACACCAAACCGGAATTTGATGTAACAATGCAGTTTTATGAGCCTTATACACCCAAAGCGAATAAACCACAGGGATAAAAGCCAGAGCAACAACTGGCATTTTTGGAAAGATCGCCAAACCAACTACTGCTAACGCCAACCAGCTTAAACCAGCCCAGACATTTAAGTACCCAGACTCATCCGACTGCGGTTGAGCCATAAGAAATAAGGCACTTAGAATAATGGTAGCGACTAAGAAAGTAGTTTGTTGTAATGAGTCTACCCATTTAAACAACGTAAACACTTGACTCGCAAACGCTTCACCCAAAACTAACAACAGTAACAGGCTAATTAAAATTAACTGCAAACTTTGCCATTGCACACGAAGTTTATAGTGAACGATTGCACTAAATATTGCTATTAGAACTACGGCGAACATCAAATATGGACTCAAAGAATGATGATACCATGTCATTATTTCTACACCAGCTACAGCACCTGCATACATCCCTAAACACAAGAAAATGCTACTAAACATGCTTGCGCTAAAATAGCGTTGCTCTTTACTGTTGTATTGCAATAAATAAAAGGCAGAAATAAATTGAGCAATTGCATAGATGCTTGTGCTTAGCGTTGGGAACTCTTCATTTGCCCACACTTGATAAAACAGTGCAATAGAGCTAAGTAAAACTAAAACTACACCAATATATCGGCTTAAACGGTAGCGCTCAGTTACTCCCCACACAATTAAAGCCGTACCTTGAGCAACCCAACCAATTGCTGTCCAATGTGCTCCTTTTGCAAGCGGGAAAATTAAGGCAAAAAATGCAACCGCGAGAATGAAAAAGCTTTTTGCAAGGACCGAAAGCTGAGGATGAGTTTTTTTAATCCAGAACGTTAATACTGCATAGGTACCCGCCAAGACGGCTGCACCAATCGTCAAGGCTTGTGTAGACTCATGTACTAAGTAGGCATGAAGGGTAAAGCCCAGTACTGGCACACTAAAAATAAGACCAACATCTAAGAGCGGAGGTAAACGAATCCCTTCTTGTTTTTCATGTGCTGAAGTCCGAGCTATATTTTGGCTATAACGAACACTAAGCCAAATAAACAGCGCTATATGGCACCACAAAATCCAGTCTAATGTATTAAATTTTGCGGGTTCTGCATAAAATGCGATTGCACTACCACCAATAAACATTGTGGCAAAGAAAGCAATTTGATTTAAGATTTTCCAAGGCTGAATAAAATTAACCGCAGCAACGGCCAAGTTAATTACTAAGTAGTAGCTAAATAGGAAGGTTACATCAGGACGATATTGCGGAATAACTAAAGGGGCTGCATAGGCCATGCCGAGTGCTAAAATTGCCAAATAAATAGCTTGTTGTTTTAAACTCAGGAATACCGTAATAGCCAATAAGATCGTAAACAGAATACTCGCTGTAGTTAGGTTGGCAATTACACCAAAATGATGTGAGAACACAAGTGTCAGGAATACAACAGCCAGCCCGACACCTTGCAATGCCACAGCAAAAAGCTGATTTTTCTTTTGCAATGTATACCCAAATGCCGTTAACACACCTCCAGCAATCGCAATAAATCCAAGTTTCACACCTAAACTAAGTTGCCAATGCTCACTTGCAAAACGTAATAACAACACCACCCCAACCATAAGCACAGCAACAGCAACTCTTAAGATTGGATTGCCATGAATCATCCAATCCACGGCTGGTTGCCACCATGCGGTTTGTACATGGGTTGGTTGTTCTGTTTGATTGAAAGTTGCCATTTCCGCTGGGACTAGCGTGTCCGTATTGCTGGCACTAACTTGTTCTATTACAGGATTTATAACTTCTGTTTGTATGGTCTCATTTACATGAACAGTTTGTTTTGCTGACTCAAGGTATAATAGTCGAGTATGAAATGCACTGATGGTTTGAATCAAACATAGTAATAAAACCAGTAAAGCCCCACCCGCAATCCACATCCAATGATTTATATAAGCAACTAATGCAACCAAGGCTGCTGCATAAATCACTGTTCTTTGCATGTGAATAGAATAAAGTGGCGTTTTCTGCTGAGAAAACTGCTGTTCTAAATGAGTTAAACGCTCATGTAGATTTGACAGTAATTCAACTAGAATGACAGTAAGTGCAATAGATAAAGCAACAACGGCACTCTGAAATTTAAAACCAATTGAAATGGCTAAAAACAAAGTCAAAGCGATCAAAACAATGATCATTCCCTGTTTGTCTTTTTTATACATGGGCTTAGCAATATGACACCTTCATTACAGGTCATCTTACTTCAAGCCAATACAAGCGTATATTTATACATACAAAATACTGCAAAAATCATAAACCTGCATTCATAGCCGTTTTCACGTAAAATACCCGTAATTCAGATTAAGGAATTGTTCAATGCCACCATTTGTCTTGGTTGATGGGTCCTATTTTTTATTTCGTGCATATCATGCATTACCACCATTGACGACCTCTACAGGGTTACATACCAATGCAATACGTGGGGCAATTTCTGCCATTCAAAAATTAATGCGCCGTATGCAGCCAACACATATGGCCGTCATTTTTGATACGCCTGAGCCAACTTTCCGCCACAAGCTTTCACCTATTTATAAAGGTGATCGCCCGACCATGCCGGAAGAGTTATCTCAACAGATTCCGTATTTGCATGCATTGATTAAAGCTCAAGGGATTCCTTTATATAGTCTTCCAGGTGCAGAGGCAGATGATATTATCGGTACGCTCGCTAAACGTGCCGTACTCGAAGGCCATCATGTACTTATCTCAACCGGAGATAAAGACATGGCTCAGCTCGTCAATGACCATGTAAAATTAGAAGACAGCTTCAAAGACCGCGTAATGGATACCGACGGGGTATTTGAAAAATTTGGTGTTTGGCCAAATCAAATTATTGATTACTTAACCCTTATGGGTGATGCGTCTGATGGCATCATGGGTGTACCTGGCGTAGGTGCAAAAACAGCAGCTAAGTTACTAACTGAATATGGCACTTTAGACAATATTATTGCCAATGCAGACCAACTTAAAGGCAAACTTAGCCAAAATATTAAAGATAACTTAGACAATATTAAGCTTGACCACCAGTTAGCTAGTATCGTCTGTGATCTTCCTTTAGAACTCGATTGGCATGAGTTAAAACTTACTGATCCAAATGTAGAAGCTCTACGTAATCTTTATACTGAGCTTGAGTTTAGAAACCAATTACAGTCGCTTGATCATCCAAACAATCCAAATAGCTCAAGCTATAAACAACAAGCTTCACAGACTATTGTGCAAAATGAAGTTAAACCTGCTGAATCTATAGAAACCGAAGATCAAGCAAGCTTAACTAGTCAAGATGACCAGCTTGGAACTGCAAATTATCATACTGTTTTAACTCAAGAAGCATGGGATCAGCTCTGGCAACGCATGCAAAATGCCGATCATTTTGCTATTGATACAGAAACTACAAGCCTTGATTACCGTATTGCAGAGATGGTTGGTTTTTCAATCGCATTTGATGCGAAAGATGCCTACTATGTTCCATTAGCGCATAATTATGAAAATGTGCCGCAGCAACTAGATCGTGATCAAATTCTGGTTCAAATTAAGCCTGTGCTAGAAAATGAAGCAGTTAAAAAAATTGGGCATCACCTTAAATATGATGCCCATATCTTTGCCAATCATGGCATAGAACTTAAAGGCTGGTATTTCGATAGCATGCTTGCATCTTATGTATTAAATGCAGCAGCCACTCGTCACGGCATGGATGACGTAGCTCGTGTCTACTTAAGCCACTTAACCACCACTTTTGAACAAATTGCTGGTAAGGGTGCTAAACAAAAGACTTTCAATCAAATTGAGATTGAAGTTGCTGCTCACTATGCAGCAGAAGATGCACATGTGACCTATCGTTTGTATGAAGTGCTTTCAAACAAACTTAAGCCATTTCCTGAGCTAGAAAATATTTTATATAACATCGAAATGCCAGTTGCCCGTATTTTATCGGGTATGGAAGAAGATGGTATTCGTCTAGATCATGCCTTCTTAGATAAATTAAGCGTTGAATTTGCAAAAACGATGGAAGGGCTTGAAAATCAAGCGATGGAAATTGCAGATGAAACTTTTAATATTGCATCTCCTAAACAAGTAGGTGAAATCCTATTTGATAAATTAGGAATCAAAGGCGGTAAAAAAACTGCAACTGGACAATACAGCACCAGTGAAAGTGTTTTAGAAAAAATTGAACATCCTTTAGCGGAAATTATTCTAGAGCATCGCGGTTTAGCAAAGCTAAAAAGTACCTATACTGATCGTCTAGTTGAGCAATCTCATAACGACACGCATCGTGTACATACAAGTTATCACCAAGCACTTACAGCAACAGGTCGCCTCTCCTCTTCAGATCCTAACTTACAAAATATTCCAATTCGTAGACAAATTGGGCGCCAAATTCGTAAAGCATTCATTGCGCCAGAAGGTCGAGTATTATTGGCTGCCGATTACTCGCAAATTGAATTACGTTTAATGGCTCATTTTTCTCAAGATGATGCGTTAGTACATGCGTTCCAGCACGGACAAGATGTTCACCGCCGTACTGCTGCAGAAGTATTGGGTATTGCTATCGAAGATGTGACCAATGACCAACGCCGTCAAGCGAAAGCAGTTAACTTTGGCCTACTTTATGGTATGTCTGAGTTTGGTTTGATTCGTCAATTAGGCTTTACACGTCAAGAATCGCAAAACTATATTAAGCAATATTTCCAACGCTATCCTGGCATCTATGAATATATGCAACGCACACGTCAAGTTGCATCAGAGCAAGGTTTTGTTGAAACTATTTTAGGTCGTCGTCTTTATACACCTGATATTGATGCACGAAATGTAATGGTACGTAAGGCTGCTGAACGTGCTGCAATTAATGCGCCTTTACAAGGTAGTGCTGCTGATATCATTAAACTCGCAATGATTGAAGTCGATAAAATCTTGCCAAAAGATCAAGCCAAGTTACTTCTTCAAGTACACGATGAATTAGTATTTGAAGCAGATCAAAACATTGCCGAGGAGCTCTCTAAGCAAATCGCGACTGTCATGGAATCTGTAGTAAAAATTTCTGTACCTTTAGTTGTTGAAGTTGGGCAAGGGCAAAACTGGGATGATGCCCATTAATTAATAGAAATAAAAAAAGGGCTGTATTAACAGCCCTTTTTTTATTGCGTTAAGTTAAAGTCCTGTTAAAAGAACTTTTGCAACTTCATTCATTAAGATCTCGGCAATATAAAGCGCTAAAAAGGCCAAAATTGGAGATAAGTCAATCATTCCCATATTAGGCAATAAACGACGGAATGGTGCGAGTAATGGTTCAGCTAAATCTTGAATCACTTCAATATAAGGTGAACGCGATTGAGTGAACATAACCACCCAACTCAAAATAATTGTCGCGAAAATTAAATAACGGCAGAAACGGATCAGGTCCTGAATCATAGTCACAAATGTCAGAATCACTAAGTGAACCGGACTATTTGGCATAGAACCAGAAAGATACATCACGCCAAAAATTTTCAGCAAATATAAAATAATTAAAAGAACCAACGCAGCCAAATTAAATCGGCCTTTTGCGACCGTCGGAAAAATTCGGCCAAAAATATCAACAATTTTAGTCGCCTTTACGGTCGATAAAACCACAGGATTATAAGGACTTACTGCCGCCAATTGCATTAAAAAACGGAAAAAGACCAATAAAATCGCGACATTAATTAAAATTCCAAAAATTAGCGCAGAATTTGCACCCATAGTTGTCTTATCCTATTTAAGCTATTTCGCACTGTCACTCAATTCTTGAGCCAATTCTTGACTACGCTTCTGTGCAGCAGCCAATGCAGATTGAATATTTTGGGAGATTTGTGCACGGTCAAAAACTTCAAGTGCAGCTTGAGTTGTGCCATTTGGCGATGTCACATTCTTACGAAGTTCAGAAGGAGTGTTTGAACTCGTAATTGCCATTTGAGCTGCACCTAATGCCGTTTGAAGAGTCAACGCAGTTGCAACTTTTTCATCAAGTCCTAAATTTTTACCCGCACGGATCATACTTTCCATGAGATAGAAGAAATATGCAGGACCTGAGCCAGAAACCGCTGTTACCGCATCAATTTGAGCTTCGGAGTTTACCCAAATTGTTAAGCCTGTGGCTGCTAAAATCTGACTTGTTAATTCACGATCCGAAGTACCTACTACATCATTTGCATAGATACCATGCGCACCCGTCTGAACTAGAGCTGGCGTATTTGGCATAACTCGAACAATTCGATTGCTATCAATTAAGTTTGATATCGTTTGAATTTCAGCACCAGCAATAATTGAAATAACCAATTTATCTGATAACAGTCCTTTTAAAGGACGTAAAACAGTCGCCAAAACTTGTGGTTTTACTGCCAGTACAACGACATCAGCATTTTTAATTGCAGCTACATTATCTTGTGTCACATGGACTTCTTTTTCTTGCAATAATTGACGTATTTGCTCAACAGGATCTGAAACGGTAATACGTGTTGGCGGTAAACCTCTTGAAATGAGCCCACCAATCAAAGCTTGGGCCATATTACCACCACCAATAAAACAGATATTACTATTTACTGCACTTGTCATAACCATCTTCGCCATTTACCAGATTACAAGAATAAGAAATTAAATCTGGTTGCCATCCTCCTTGCTCACAATACGGAGACTGAGCCAACCAAAATCCTTTCGGTGTAAAAACCCCAAGCATAACATTATCTATGACTAATATTTGAATTGTATGACGAAGCCAAGGCAAAATATGTGCTTCTTGAATTGCTTTTTTTAATGGCCATTGCCCAACACGACCATATAAATGGACCTTTTCACCACCTTGGCGTCGAATAATTTTTAATTTTTTATTTAATAAAGATGCAGACAAACCCATATTTTTTTGAGTAATTTGAAAATATCCTGAAGCACAATGCACTATTTCCCCCATTTGGAAATAATGCTCTGTCTCGGTTTCAACTGGATTTAATTTTTCAACAAGAAAAACTTGCTTACTCAACCTATAAAGATGATGTTGATAACGAACATAATAAAACTGGTTCCAGTGTAATGCCGCTTGTGCATCAGACTTCGAATTAATTACTTCATTTTTTAAACGCTCAACCATTTCAAATGCAGGTCGATATTGCCCATCACCTTTCATCCAAACCGAAAGCAATTGACGCTGACGGGCAGAAGATAGTTTTAATAGCTGATTTAAGTCCAAACATTCGTCCGTACCACAATTTTGCAAATCAACTTTTAAAACTTCTTCTAAAATTTCAGAAGCATCTTGCATCAGATAGCTGGTACGACTAAGTGCTTGCTGCATTTTTGGAAAACGGTTTTGTAAGAAGGGCCAAAGTTCTTCACGCGACCACGCCCGATCATAATGGATATCGTAATTTGTAGGATCATCTATATACTCAATTTCAAGTTGAGTAGTCCACTCGGCAATCTGCTCACGGGTTAAATCCAAAAAAGGGCGCCAAATTGTCATATCTACACGATGATCAATACACTGCATAGCAGCAAGCCCATCAACACCCGCACCCGACAATAAACGCAATATTACTGTTTCAGCTTGATCTTGCTGGTGATGAGCAAGCAATAAAATTTCGTTGGCTTGTAAATGTTGTAGATAAGCGTGATAACGTGCCTGACGTGCTTGAGCTTCCAAATTACCGTCAGTAACTTGAACTTTTTGAATGGTATAAGGAATATTTAAACGAGTCGCTTGTTTAGCAACGAGTTCGCCCCACTCTACACTTTTTGATTGCAGTTGATGATCTATATAAATTACTCGGATCTTTTGAGGGAAAATTTGAGACATCAAATGTAGTAGCAGCATTGAATCCATGCCGCCACTACATCCAATAAGAAAAGTACTATTTTCTGAAAACTCTTGAGCCTGTTTTAAGACGCAATGCCTAAATTTTCGCTGCCAAACTTCATTAAACGTTGATAACGTGCTTCGCATCGTTCATTTGCATCCATTGGTAGCAACTCATCCAAAGCTTGCTTCAAAACTACTTTTAGGTTTTGCATAACTTGCTCAGGGTCTAAATGAGCCCCTTCGCCTTCATCTACTACGTATTCAACAATACCTAGAGATTGTAATTTATCTGCTGTCAAACCTAAAGCTTCACTTGCTTGAGCCGCTTTTTCAGCAGTTTTCCACAAAATAGATGCACAGCCTTCTGGTGAAATCACAGAATAAATACTATGCGACAACATAATTACTCGGTCAGCAACACCAATACCTAAAGCGCCACCAGAACCGCCTTCACCAAGTACTGTTGCGACAACAGGAACTTTCAAACTTGAAAGCTGAGCAAGGCTAGTTGCAATTGCTTCAGCTTGTCCACGTTCTTCAGCACCAACACCTGGATAAGCACCCATAGTATCAATAAATGTGAAGACCGGAAGGTTAAAACGCTCTGCCATATCTAATAGGCGTTGAGATTTACGGTAACCTTCTGGGTTAGCCATACCGAAGTTGTGCTTTAATTTTTCACGGGTACTACGACCACGGTGTTGGCCAATAACCATCACAGGCTGACCATCAAAACGAGCAAGACCACCTACCATCGCACCATCGTCACCAAACAAACGATCACCATGCAAGGCATCAAACTCTGTAAAGATTTCACCGACATAATCTAGAAACTGCGGACGATCAGGATGACGTGCAATTTGAACCGTTGTCCACGCTTTGGACTGAGTAGCTTTTTTCATAGGTCGAATATTATCCCTTTAATCGATAAATTTTTCCGACTGAATATTCAATTCAATGTCCCAATGCTTAAACTGCTCTTGCTCATCATGCAAGTCGGCAACTAACAATGGCCATTGTTTGGCATCACCAGAAACACTAAGTTGCCATTGTTGATCATTTATGATGGTCAGTTCAATGGCAGGAAGCATCTGATCACTTCGACTATGGTTGAGTAAAACTGCTAGGCGAAGTAATAAACATAGATAAAGTAATTTATTACCACCAGCCTTCAAAATTTCATTTTTTACATCATTTCGCAATTTACGACGGTGGTGAGCGACCAAATGTGAAAGGTGATTTTGATCAATTTGTGAGAAGCCCGGAATATCAGAATGCTGCAATAAATAAGCACCATGACGGTGATACCCACCATGGCTAATCGCCAAACCAATTTCGTGCAAATAGGCAGCTCGGCGCAGTAAGTCACTGTCTTCACTCGTTAAATTAAGCGATTCTGCAACACCATCAAATAATTGTTGTGCTGTATTTACGACTCTTTCTGCTTGTTTTGGATCAGCGTTATAACGTCCCATTAAAGCTTGTACACTGCGATCGCGGATATCTTCATGTTTAAAACGACCTAATAGGTCATACATGACTCCTTCACGTAATGCACCATCAGAATATGCCAAACGATCAATTTCTAAAACTTCGAAAACTGCGTACAAAATTGCCAATCCGGCTGGCAAAACTGCTCGTCGGTCTTCTCTTAACCCTTCAAAATCAATTTCAGAAATATTTTTAAACTTAAGTAATTTATCTTTGAGTTTATATAAGCCTTCTCGAGTAACGTTTTCTTGTTCATCACTCAAGCCCATATTCACCATAATTTGGCGGCAAGCTTTAATGGTTCCACTAGAACCAACTACAGTATCCCAACCTTCCATTTTATACGTTGTTGCAATAGCTGAAAGTTCTTTACGGGCAGCAACTACTGCTTTATCAAAGGCTTTTTGTGTGATTTCGCCATCGGCAAAGTAAGCTTTTGTATAAGCCACGCATCCCATTTGCAATGACTCAGTGTAAATAGGTTCAAACTCTTCACCAATAATGAACTCAGTAGAACCACCACCAATATCTACAACTAAACGTCGACCACCATTTGCCATGGTATGCGATACGCCAAGATAAATCAGACGTGCTTCTTCTCGCCCAGCAATAATTTCAATAGGTTTAGGCAAAATTTCTGCTGCTTTTTGAATAAATTCATGGCCATTTTTTGCCTGACGCAAAGCATTGGTCGCCACAATTCGTAAGCGATTTGGTTGAACAGAACTTAATCTCCCTACAAAACGAGCCAAGCAGGCTAAGCCTCGTTGCTGAGCGGCTTCTGTTAGGTTTTTATTCTCATCTAAACCAGCTGCGAGCTGTACTTTTTCTGACATCGAAGCAACTTTTTTAACTTCGCCATGATCTACCCGTGCAATTGCAAGGTGAAAACTGTTCGACCCCATATCTATGGCGGCAAGTAATTCTTCATCAATCAGAAAATCAGACATTATTGAACTAAACCCATAACAATTCACGCCTAGAGTAATTCACAAGAATGCAATTGAAAAGCCATTTTCATCAACAATTAGCTGTGATTTAAATTTTTCTATTTATTAGTTGATTGTACAAGTCGATGATGAATATCGTGAGCATCCATTAGACAAATTTAGTTAAGCCTTGAATAATAGCATCAAACCCTTACATTGAACTAAGTAGCTATGTAATACTGATAGAGATAATTTCTCCTGTAATAGCACTTTTTTCTAAAAATTGGAGCCGTACCATGTCTGCGACTATTGTAAATACAACTGATGATAACTTCCAAGCAGATGTTTTAGATGCTGAAACCCCTGTACTTGTTGACTTCTGGGCAGGATGGTGTGCACCTTGTAAAGCGATCGCACCTGTTCTTGAAGACCTATCAAGTGAATATGCTGGTAAAGTAAAAATTGTTAAAGTTGATGTGACTTCTTGCGAAGATACAGCAGTGAAATACAACATCCGTAACATTCCTGCTTTACTACTTTTCAAAAATGGTGAAGTTGTAGCTCAACAAATTGGTGCTGTACCTCGCTCTAAACTTGTTAGCTTTATTGATGAAAACGTTTAAGTCAAAATGCTAAAAAAGAAAATACGCTATACTTTTTTATAGCGTATTTTTTTCGCCTATAAATTGACAAATTTGCTAGGCTGGCTTATATTGCATGCTCAAGAGGCACTGAAGGGAATCATCTTCGTCCGGCTTCTTACAAGACACAAACATAAAGATCGCCACTCGGCAACAGAAATTGTTTTTTCACATTTCTCTTCGAAACAATTAATCAGACTTCTGAATTGTTATTGTGTAAATACAATTGCGATAATCTTTTTTGTATGCGAGCGATTTTTCTCCTTTTTAAACCACACTCTACTCTTTCCTAATTCTGACCCTTATGAATTTAACTGAACTCAAGAAAAAACCAATCGGCGAACTAATTAAAATTGCTGAATTTATGGGCCTGGAAGGTATGGCTCGTAACAGAAAGCAAGATATTATTTTTGCCATTTTGAAACGCCATGCGATGAATGGCGAAGAAATTTTTGGTGACGGCGTTCTCGAAATTCTCTCTGATGGTTTTGGTTTTTTGCGTTCTGCCGCAGGTTCGTATTTAGCAGGTCCGGATGATATTTATGTGAGTCCTTCACAGATCCGACGCTTTAACTTGCGTACAGGTGATACCATCACAGGTACTATTCGCCCTCCAAAAGAAGGTGAGCGTTATTTTGCGTTGCTCAAAGTTAACCAGATTAACTACGACACGCCAGAAAATTCTCGTAATAAAATTTTATTTGAAAACTTAACTCCCCTTTTCCCGACCGAACAATTGGTTATGGAATTAGGTAATGGTACGACAGAAGACTTAACTGCTCGTGTCGTTGATTTAGTTGCGCCAATTGGTAAAGGCCAACGTTCTATTATTGTTGCACCGCCGAAAGCGGGTAAAACAATGTTACTTCAAAATATTGCTCAATCGATTGTTAGAAACAATCCAGAAGTATTCCTGATCGTTCTATTAATTGACGAACGTCCAGAAGAAGTAACCGAAATGGAGCGTACTGTTCGCGGGGAAGTTATTGCGTCAACCTTTGATGAAGCACCAGCTCGCCATGTACAAGTTGCAGAAATGGTAATTGAAAAAGCTAAACGTCTTGTTGAACATAAAAAAGATGTTGTGATTCTTCTTGACTCTATTACCCGCCTTGCACGTGCTTACAACACAGTAATCCCATCATCAGGCAAAGTGTTAACTGGCGGTGTAGACGCTCATGCATTAGAGCGCCCTAAACGTTTCTTTGGTGCTGCGCGTAATATCGAAGAAGGTGGTTCACTTACGATCATCTCTACTGCTTTGATTGAAACAGGCAGTAAAATGGATGATGTAATTTATGAAGAGTTCAAAGGTACAGGTAACCAAGAGATTACGCTTGATCGCCGTATTGCTGAAAAACGTGTCTTCCCTGCTATGAATATCAAAAAATCTGGCACACGTCGTGAAGAGCGTTTAATGGATGAAGATAAATTACGTAAAGTATGGATTCTTCGTAAGCTACTTCACCCTATGGATGAATTGGCAGCAATGGAATTCTTACTTGACCGCATGAAAGAAACCAAAACAAATGATGATTTCTTTGATCAAATGAAACGTAAAGCTTCAACTTAAGTAATTAAGCCTTCAAAAAAAGCCACTCTTTTGAGTGGCTTTTTATTTGGTTGACAAGCTTTACACAAAAATACATTTTGCTTATTTTTATGTAAAATTATTTATAAGCTTTTGATAATAAATATTTTTGCATAAAAAAGCTTAGTTTTTTTAGTAGCTTACCTCTACCTTTTCCAATATACACGAGCTGATTAATTGTTTTTTTCTGTTAAAAAACAGTCTGTTTTTCTCTTTTTCATACGTTTTTTTGACAGACGACAGTAGTATTTCAGCATTTGCAGTGATAGCATAGCGGCAGACCAGTTAGACTGCTCCATGCGTTGTTACCTAGCTACGTTTTAGGAATAATAAAAGCAAAACAGTCCAACTTAGGTTTTTTTAATCTCAAATCTTTTTTGTGAGAGTGATGCCATGTTATTCAAAAAATTCGCTGTTGCTGCTGCTGTTGCTGCTACTTTAGCTTTCGTTGGTTGTTCTAAGAAAGAAGAAGCTCCTGCTGCTGCTTCTGAAGCTGTAGCTGCTGCTTCTGAAGCTACTGAAGCTGCTTCTGAAGCTGCTGTAGCTGTTGACGCTGCTGCTTCTGAAACTGCTGCCGCTGCTTCTGACGTTGCTGCTGCTGCTTCTGACGTTGCTGCTGCTTCTGCTGCACACTAATCTATATTCTAGATTAGATAAAAAAGAGGACATTTTGTCCTCTTTTTTTATATCTAAATTTTGATTTTCTAAGATTAAGCGGTCCTATATTGCTGCCCAATAAACTATATAAAGCTATTTAAAATATAAAAAAAGCAGATCAATCGATCTGCTCATTTCCAACGCGTTGTCTAAACTTCTGACCCGCTCTGAAGGTCACTACCCTACGTGCTGAAATTGGAATTTCTTCACCTGTCTTAGGGTTACGTCCTGGACGTTCGCGTTTATCTCTTAACTCGAAATTACCAAAACCAGAAAGCTTAACCTGCTCCCCTGCAATAAGTGCTTGGCTAATCTCGTCAAAGAACAACTCGACCATTTGTTTTGCTTCACGGCGATTTAAGCTGGTTAACTCACTTAAATGATCAGCCATGTCTGCTTTAGTTAATGCTGTCATGAGGCCCTCAATGTCGCTTGATAAGTGTTTTCCAACACTTGGATTATATTGTCCATACCAGATTTAATTTCAGCATCTTCAAGCGTACGTGAAGGATGTTGCCATAATAATGCAAACGCCAATGAGCGCTTACCTTCTTCGACACCCTGCCCCGTATACACATCGAATAACCATGTAGAGTCTAAAAGCTCTCCACCAGTTTTTTCGATTAACTGCTGAATATCTCTAACATTTATATTATCAGAGATTAAAAGCGCAATATCACGTCTGATCGAAGGAAAACGTGATAATTCTGTAAAATTAGATACATAAGATTGCAAAACGGCTGTTTGATCGAGTTCAGCAACCCACGTTGTTGTTAAATCAAGCTCATTTTCTAGAGATGGATGCAAACGTCCTAAATAACCAATTGATTGTCCATCAACTAAAATTTCAGCAGACTGCCCCGGATGCAACCATGCACGCTCAGAACGTACATATTCAACTTTGACACGACCAGCAGCCAAAATCTCTTCTATCTCTCCTTTGAAGTCAAAGAAATCCATTGGTTGAGGCTTCACATGCCAAGATTCTGGTTGTTGCGAGCCAACTGCCACTAGAGCTAAAGTCGGAATCTGTTTTAGATCTTCAATACTCTTAGCATTTTGATAATCAAAACGAAGTCCTAATTCAAAGAAACGAACACGACTTTGTTGACGATTGAGATTATATTGTACGCAAGGGATTAAACTTGAAAGTAGAGTACTACGCATTGCAGCCAAATCACTTGAAATTGGATTTGCTAGCATTAACGGATTTACTTGCGGGTTCAATTGCTTTTCAAGTTTTGCATCAGCAAAGCTAAAACTAATTGCTTCTTGATAACCTAAAGTCACGATAGTTTGGCGTAACTCTGCAATTTCAAATCGGTCTTGATATTTAGCTAATTGAACATCCATGCTTGGTAAGCTAATTTGGATATTGTCATAACCATCAATACGTGCCACTTCTTCAATTAAGTCTTGATAAATAGCCATGTCATAGCGATGTGATGGAGGTACTACATTCCACTCACCTTCAGCTTTAACAGTTACTTCACACCCTAGTCGAGTTAAAGCATCTGCAATGAAATCAGCCGTCAATTGATATCCCAACAATTGGTCTACCTGAGCTTGTTTCAGTTCAATTGCTTCACGCTTTGGTAAAATTTCAGTTTTTTCAGCCACAGTAATTGGACCAAATTCACCACCTGCCAACTCTTGAATAAGCTGCGAAGCACGGTTCATGGCAATTAACGGCAACTCAAAATCTACACCACGTTCATAACGCTGTGAAGAATCAGTATGCAAGCCAAAACGACGAGCACGTCCAGCAATAGCAAGTGGCGCGAAGAAAGCACTTTCTAGGAAGATATCGGTAGTATCATCAGTTACGCTTGATGCTAAACCACCCATAATTCCAGCAATTGCCAAAGCTTTCTGGTCATCAGCAATCACCATAATATCTTCTTGTAATTCAACTTCTTGATCATTAAGGAGTTGTAATTTTTCTTGTGGCTGAGCTTGACGCACATGTACAGTCCCTTCGATTTTAGCTAAATCGAAAGCATGCATTGGCTGACCCAGTTCCATAAGGACATAGTTCGTCACATCAACCAAAATACTGTGCGTGCGAATTCCTGAACGAGCTAAAGCCTGCTCCATCCACTCAGGAGTAGCAGCTTTTACATTAACGTTTTTAATTACACGTCCTAAATAGCGTGGAGTACCTTCAGTGCTGATCACTACTTTCTTCTCATCAGCAATTGTCGCTTCAACTGATTTAATATCAGGTTCATTCATTTGCAGTTGGTTAATTACTGCAATCTCACGAGCGATACCACGGATACTGAAACAGTCACCACGGTTTGGTGTAATACTGATATCGATGACGTTATCATCGAGTTTTAAGTATTCACGGATATTTATCCCTACTGGAGCATCAGCAGGTAACTCAAGCAAACCATCGATTTTATCTTCAAGATCAATTTCAGAAGCACCACAAAGCATGCCTTGTGACTCAACTCCACGAAGTTTACCTTTTTTGATTTTGAAATCACCCGGTAATACAGCACCAATCGTTGCAACTGGAGCTTTCATGCCAGCACGAACATTCGGTGCCCCACAAACAATTTGTAAAGGCTCGCCCGAACCAATATTAACTGTCGTTACACGCAAACGATCTGCATCTGGATGCTGCTCAACTGTTAAAACTTCGCCGACCACGACGCCAGTAAATGGCTTAGCAACAGGTGCAAGTTCATCAACTTCAAGACCAAGCATAGTTAACTGATCAGACAATGTCTCACTATCAATTGCCGGGTTAACCCATGTGCGTAGCCAATTTTCGCTAATCTTCATCTTTATAAACCTTTTTTAATCCTGAAAAAATGTTAGGCAAATTGGCGTAAGAAACGCACATCATTTTGATAGAACATACGCAAATCATTAATGCCATAACGCAACATTGCAAAACGCTCTACCCCTAAACCAAAAGCAAAGCCTTTGTATTTATCAGGATCAATACCCGCAGCACGCAATACATTTGGATGTACCATGCCACAGCCTAAAACTTCTAACCAACGTCCACGCTCATCCATGATATCTACTTCTGCACTAGGCTCTGTAAATGGGAAATATGAAGGACGGAAACGTACTTTTAAATCTTTCTCAAAAAATTCATTCAGTAGGTTAATCAATAAACCTTTTAATTCAGCAAAGCTTGTGTTCTCAGCAACATATAAGCCTTCGATCTGGTGGAACATTGGTGAATGCGTTTGATCCGAATCACAACGGTAAACACGGCCAGGGCATACGATACGAATTGACGGCTCACTCGTCTCCATTGTACGAATCTGTACCCCAGAGGTATGCGTACGTAGCAAGTGAGTAGCATCAAAGTAGAAAGTATCGTGCATAGCACGTGCCGGATGGTGACCAGGAATATTTAATGCTTCGAAATTGTGATAGTCATCTTCAACTTCTGGACCGGTTGCAACTGTAAAACCAGCTTTAGTGAAGAACTGACAAATTCGCTCTTGTACCTGAGTAACAGGATGAACTGTACCAATACGTTGACCACGGCCCGGCAATGTAATATCAATCGTTTCACTTGCTAGCTTTTGTGCAAGTGCTGCCTGTTGTAGTGCCGCTTGACGTTCTGTTAATGCAGTATTAATTGTTTCTCGAACAGCATGAATCGCAGCACCTTGTACTTTGCGTTCTTCAGGGTCCATTTTCCCTAATGCTTTCGATTGTTCTGCAAGCTGGCTTTTTTTCCCTGTAAATTGCACACGCACCTGATCAAGTGCAACAAGGTCTTGAGCTGCTGCAATGGCAGCAAGCGCTTCTGTGGTCAGGGCTTCCAGTGACATATTAACTCTCAAAGCAACAAATTTAAAAAATATAATAAAACACTGCATTCTAACAGTTTTTCATTGAATTGATGAAGTTTATCCATCATGAAAAATGTATTAGGCAACAAAAAGATAAAACGTATAAGATAGTAGTATCGTCAATGAGATCAACTATTATGGCGCTTAATCAGATTTGGAAACAACAACTTACGCTTGTGACATATGGTAATGAATACCTCCGTCAGAATTTAAGCTTTAACCAATGGCGACAACATCATATTTTCGACCATCATAGTTTTCAGTTTCGTGACTTAACTTCTCAACATTTGTTGGCCCAACACTTCCAAGTTTGGCTAGAAGCATTAAAAAAACAAGGTACCTCAAAGCTCAGCTTACATTTATCAAGCCTTCTCAATGAAGAACAAAATCCAAATAGCAATGTCGAGCTCTTACCTTATACTCATTTTATCGTGACCCATCAAAATGATAAGAAATTTGCTTGGATTTTTGGCCATGAGCTTGCCGAATGGTATAACAATGATAATGAGTTTGAAGCTCCTGCTTCACAAACCTGTGAGCTTCGTTTAGAAACTTTCTGGCGTTTTGAACTCAATGAAAAATTATCAAAAAAAATTGAAGCTGATTTAAAAAATCCGCCATGGCAAGAAATAGCTGATTTTATGGATAGTGAATTATTTCATAGTAAATATGCAGCAGGCTTTGAGGAGCCAGAACTTCAAAATGCTCTTTTTGATGGTACAAATATTAAAAGCTTAGAGCCAAAACTTGCATTAATTCCAGAGAATTATCCCGCAGATTATGCCCATCAACTTTTATCTCGCACTCAAGCATTAGCTGACTACTTAGAACAAAAGAAACGTATTGCAAATGATCCTTTGGGAGAAGAACTAGACCAAGAGCAACTCATCAATTTAAGAAACTTTACACAAAAAACTGATGATTTGTTTGCCAAGCTTATTGTGAAAGTTGCCAACCATTATCAGACAGCTCAGATGGTGCCTGTAGTTAAAGCATCTCCATTTGAGCAATCAAATGAAAATCCACAGCATCTCAAGTCTCAGCACCATAAAGGCACTGGTTCAGGCGTTATTAAACTGGTTATTCTAACGATTATTATTTGTGCTTTGGCTTATTATTTTGGACTTTAAAGATTAGAGTTCCCATTGATAAAGTAACTCTGTTATTTCGGGACCGAACTCAAGTAGTTCGGTTTCCCCAATTAATTTAGCTCCCATTTTTTCGTAGAAGAAACGACTTGGATTTTTATTAAAAACTTCTAAGCGAATAAAACTGTATCCTTGATTTAAAGCGCATTGGTAGAACTTTTGAAATAACTCACGTCCCATGCCTTGCTTTTGAACTTCTTTTAAAAGATAAAAAGCCATAATTTCAGCAATATTATTTTCTGGGTTTAAATAACCATCGAGAAAGCCTTTCACTGCCCCATTTTCAGTATAGACAAATAACTTATGATCAGGGCTTTTTGCTATTTCTTTCCATAATAACTCCTTATCTAGGATTTTAAGCTCATCTAATATTTCTTGCTTAATTATACCTGTATAGGTTTCTTTCCACCCCTGTATATGTACTTCTGCAATAGATAATGCATCCTTGAGTGATGCTATACGAATATCCATATCATTTAATGATTTCAATTTACTTCCCTCACGTCACTACTTTTAAAGTGAAGCATTGATTGGTCTCACACCAACCTACTCAGTTAAAAGTAGCTCTCGAACATGCATTAAAGCAAAACCCAACAAATTTAGTCCTTGCCATAGAGATGGATCTTGAATATATGGATGGTCCTGCGCCATACCAATTCCCCAAATTTTATCGACTGGAGATGCTTCAACTAAAATACGGTCTTTCGTTGCTAATAAGAATTTCTTCAACTCAGGATGCTGTGAGAATTTGGCAAAATTCGCCTGTACGACAATATCAAACCGTTTTTCTTGCCATATCTGTTCCTCATAATTACGTACTTTGCGACCTAGTTGTTTCGCCTCATTAGGATGTTTAACTTGCAAAATCCGTGCAAAAATTTCTTCATCATTAAATATTTTTGCTTTTTGCGCCATCATATAGTGCTCAGCAGTAAAGTACTCGATACTCTCTACTTCAAATTGCGCAGGAAACCACTGGCTAAAACAACTCTTATCAACAAGATCAGCTTTCTTAGGAGTATGCCCCCAGAAATATAAATATTTGAACTGGTGACCTTGCTGTACTTTTTTAATTAAATCATTAAGAAATTTTTCGTCTTTCATCTTTTATCTCTGATTGTTATCTCTTTTTAAAATAGAACCGCTAAAAATAAAAAAGACCGCTAAAAAGCGGTCTTTCTTTAAATCTCTAAGCTTATGCAGCTAATGCACCTTTAGCTTTTTCAGCTAAAGCAGCAAATGCTACTGCATCATGCATAGCGATGTCAGCTAATACGCGACGGTCGATGATCACTTGAGCTTTTTTCAAGCCATCGATCATACGGCTGTAAGACAAACCGTTTTGACGAGCACCAGCATTGATACGCGCAATCCATAGAGCACGGAATTGACGTTTCTTTTGACGGCGGTCACGGTAAGCGTATTGACCAGCTTTGATTACCGCTTGGAATGCTACGCGGTAAACGCGTGAACGAGCACCGTAGTAACCTTTAGCGCGAGCAAGAATTTTTTTGTGACGACGATGAGCCACTACACCACGTTTTACACGAGCCATTTATAATCTCCTTAGATGTATGGGCACATACGACGAACTGAATTCATGTCAGAAACATGAACCATTACACAGCCGCGTAATTGACGGATACGTTTAGCAGATTTTTTGGTCAAGATGTGGCGCTTGAACGCTTGTTTACGCTTAAAACCGTTTGCAGTCGCTTTGAAGCGTTTAGCTGCACCACGGCGAGTTTTTAACTTAGCCATAGTAACCTCTTTTAGGCACCTGTTCGGCGCGATTGCACCATTGCAAAATCGACCTGCAGGTAAGGAAGCGCGTATTTTATAGCAACCTGAGCAAAATTAAAACTATTAGTTACTGTTTTTATGGTTGCAAGAAAGACTTTTCCAAATTCAACCTTGTCAGCAATATCAATAATAAATAAAGCGCCTATGCTTTTTTCCATTTATAATACGATCAAATTATCAACATACGATATTTCTAATGCAGAAACATGATGCATTTGCAGCCTTACGCTACAGAGATTTCTCAATTGTTACGATTAATCAATTTTGCTTAACGTTAGCAATTTTGATTCAAGAAATTATTGTTGCTTATTCACTTTATCAAATTACCAAAGATCCTCTAACTTTAGGCTTAATTGGATTAGCAGAAGCCATTCCATTTATTGCCCTATCGCTTTGGGGTGGCTATTTTGCAGATAGATTTAATAAACAGATTATTATGAAAATCTGTTTGTTTTTCTCGGTTCCTCTTCCTTTAGTGCTGTGGTCGCTGTTCCATCTGCATGGGTTAGGTCATATCAGCGTAAATTTCCTTTCTTGGGGTATTTATGCTGTTATTTTTGGCTTAGGTACTATACGTGGGTTTTATAATCCCTCTGCAACGTCTTTAAAACCATTTTTGATACCTCGTGAACTGTATGCAAATGGTGCAACATGGACGACAATCGGTTGGCAAAGTGGAGTAATTATCGGGCCAATGCTTGGTGGTTTCATGCTTGCCTATTTAGGCCGAGAAACAAGTCTATTTAGTGTTGCGGTTTTACTTGGTATTTGTTTCATCTTAATTAACCTATTGCATAAGCGTACTTTTCCTAAAATTGAAACTGCTAATGTTTTAGAAAGTTTAGGAGATGGTTTCCGTTTTATCTGGAAAACTAAAATTGTTCTTTGGGCAATTTCTCTTGATTTAGCTTCTGTTTTATTTGGTGGAGTCATCGCATTATTGCCAATTTTTGCAGAAGATATCTTAAAAGTCGGCCCAGAAGGACTGGGATATTTGCGTGCGGCGCCATCTATTGGAGCGCTCGTCACTATGATTGCTTTGACTCGCTTCCCGCCAACTCAACATGCATGGCGTAACATGCTACTTGCTGTTGCAGGATTTGGTGTTTTCACGATTCTTTTCGCATTCTCAAACAACATGTGGTTATCACTATTTGCGTTGGCTATGACAGGCGCTTGTGACAGTATTTCAGTTGTGGTTAGACAAACCATTTTGCAAATTTTTCCACCAGAAAATATGCGTGGTCGCGTTGCTGCTGTAAACGGAATGTTCGTTTCATCAAGTAATGAGCTTGGTGCATTTGAGTCAGGTTTAGCAGCCAAATATTTAGGAACAATTGCAGCCACTATTTTTGGGGGTTGTATGACACTTGCAGTGGTCACCTTCTGTTGGCTAAAAACCAATGATCTATTTAAAGTCGATATTACCAAAAGCTCAGAAGACTAGTTAGACCATTTTATTAAAAGCATCTTCGGATGCTTTTATTTTAAATAAAACCTGTAATCACCCAATAAATAAAAATATAGCGTCCTGCTTTAGCAATCAAAACTATAATTAAAAAACGCCAAAAATTTTCTTTGAATAAACCTGCAACTAAAGTAAGTGGGTCACCAATAATAGGTGTCCAACTTAAAAGCAGCGAATAAAACCCATACTTATGATAAAAGCTTTGAGCTTGCTCTAAACGCTTTTCAGAAACAGGAAACCACTTTTTGTGTTTAAACTGCTCTATTTTTAAACCAAGCCACCAGTTCACACACGAGCCCAGTACATTTCCGAAAGTGGCGATAGAAATTAGAAGAAAAGCAGAATATTCTTTTTTTAATAATAAGGTGGCGAGTACAGCTTCTGATTGTAACGGTAATAATGTAGCCGCCCCAAACGCGCTCAAAAAAAGTAAAAAGTAACTTAGCATATTAAATTAGACCAAATCACCTTTCACTTTATTCATTACGCTACCAATAAAAGTTAAATAACTTTAATTGATAGTGCTTTTTGTACCGCAGGACGTGCCGTCAAGCGAACAATATATTCTTGCACATAAGGATAATCCTCTAGCTGAATACCTTGCCATTCATAGCGCAAGATCCAAGGTAAAATTGCCATATCAGCAATCGAGTATTCACCCGCAACAAACTTCTGGCCAATGAGCTGCTTATTCAGCACACCATATAAGCGCTTAGTCTCATTTACATAGCGGTCTATAGCGTATGGAATTTTTTCTGGTGCAAAGCGGTTAAAATGATGATTCTGCCCTAGCATAGGCCCTAGCCCACCCATTTGCCACATGAGCCATTGTTCAACTTCAACTCGCTCTTGCTCATCAGTTGGATAAAATAATCCAGTTTTTCGACCTAGATATTGCAGGATCGCACCTGATTCAAATATTGAAATTGGCTCACCACGAGGTCCATCTTGGTCAACAATCGCCGGAATTTTATTATTTGGAGAAATTCTCAGAAAGTCTGGTTGAAATTGATCATTTTCTAAAATATTGATTGGGTAAAGAGTGTAGTCTAGTCCCATTTCTTCTAAGGCAATTGTGATTTTATGTCCATTGGGAGTTCCCCAATAATATAGATCAATCATTCTATTTTCCTATTCATCGTTATCATGACTGCGTCTTGCGTTATAGCATGTTTTAAGAGGGACGATGAGATTTCCAACACTAAAAAATACATAAAATTCAAGAATTGAATTTCTTTTAAAAGATATAGCAATTGTCTTAAATAAAACTGAACAGAGAAAATTAAATCATCTTTTTTTATTATGATAAGGATATAAAAAAGCACTGCTTTTGCAGTGCTTTTTTTGAGTATTACTTTTTCTTTTTCGGTCCAAGTAACATACCCATTTGACGGCCTTCCATTTTAGGTGCTTGTTCCACAACCCCAAACTCAGCGACATCCGCTTCAATTTTTTGTAATTGAGCTAAGCCAAGTTGTTGGTGAGCCATTTCACGACCACGGAAACGTAAAGTGATTTTCACTTTGTTTCCTTCTTCAAGGAATTTCAAAATAGCACGAAGCTTAACTTGATAATCACCAACATCAGTTGCAGGGCGCAGTTTGATTTCCTTCACTTGCACTTGATGCTGTTTTTTCTTCGCATCTTTTTGCTTCTGCTTAAGGTCAAACAAGTGCTTGTTGTAATCCATAATTTTACAAACAGGCGGCTCGGCGTTTGCAACGATCTCAACTAGGTCAAGATCTGCCTCTTCAGCAGCGCGCAGTGCTTCATTTAATGAAACAATTCCTTTTTGCTCACCGTCAGCACCAACGAGGCGTACTTCTTTTGCACGGATCTCGTCGTTAATTGCTGGACGGTTGCTTTTTGCACCTTGTTGTTGGTTACGGTCAGGCTGTTTAATCTTTCTTACTCCACAATATACCGGCCACGTTCGGCGACGGCAGACTTCACTAAGTCAATGAATGCATCTACTGACATAGTACCTAAATTTTTTCCTGAGCGGGTACGCACATTCACTGTACCTTCTTCAACTTCTCGATCACCAAGAACTAATAGGTAAGGAATACGCTCTAGAGTACGCTCACGAATCTTAAATCCGATTTTTTCATTTCTCAAGTCAGAAATAGCACGAAGGCCATTTTCTTTGAGTTTTGCTACGACTTTCTCACAAGCTTCAGCTTGAGAGTCGGTAATATTCATGACACATGCTTGTAACGGCGACAACCAAGGTGGCATGAAACCAGCGTAGTGTTCAATTAGTATACCAATAAAACGCTCAAAACTGCCAAGAATTGCACGATGCAACATTACAGGCTGATCACGATCATTGTATTCAGTCACATAAGACGCATCTAAACGTTCTGGTAAGTTGAAGTCACACTGAATAGTACCACACTGCCATACACGTCCGAGACAGTCTTTCAATGAGAATTCAATTTTCGGACCGTAGAACGCGCCTTCACCAGGTTGTAATTCCCATTCGAGACCCGCTGCATCTAAAGCATCTGCTAAAGATTTTTCAGCCATATCCCAAAGTGCATCATCACCCACACGTTTTTCTGGACGTGTAGAAAGTTTCATTTGCACTTCTTCAAAGCCAAAATCTTTATAAACTTCTAAAGTCAGCTTAATAAAGTCAGCAACTTCTTGACCGATCTGCTCTTTAGTACAGAAAATATGTGCGTCATCTTGTGTAAAGCCACGTACACGCATAATGCCGTGTAAAGAACCTGATGGTTCGTTACGATGACAAGAACCAAACTCTGCTAAACGAATCGGTAGATCACGGTAAGACTTCAAACCTTGGTTGAACACTTGCACATGACATGGGCAGTTCATTGGCTTAACCGCATAGTTACGATTTTCAGAATGAGTCGTAAACATGTTGTCTGCGTAGTTGGCCGCATGTCCTGATTTTTCCCACAATGTAAAGTCTACAATTTGTGGTGTTTTAATCTCAAGGTAACCATTGTCTTGCTGAACTTTACGCATGTATTGTTCAAGTACTTGATAAATAGTCCAGCCATTTGGATGCCAGAACACCATACCCGGTGCTTCTTCTTGCATATGGAACAAGTCTAAAGCTTTACCAATTTTACGATGGTCACGCTTTTCAGCTTCTTCGATACGCTTGATATATGCAGCGAGCTGTTTTTTGTCTGCCCAAGCTGTACCATAAATACGTTGAAGCTGTTCGTTCTTCGCATCACCACGCCAGTATGCACCAGAGATTTTAGTGAGCTTGAACGATTTTAAGAATTTGGTATTCGGTACGTGTGGACCACGGCACATATCCAAATAATCTTGATGGTAGTACAAGCCCATTTGTGTTTCTTCAGGCATGTCTGCAATCAAGCGTAATTTATATTCTTCGCCACGCGCAGTAAATTCAGCAATAACTTCATCACGTGGTGTCATTTTTTTAACGACATCATAATCTTGATCGATGAGCTTTTTCATGCGCTCTTCGATAGCTGCCATATCATCCAAAGTAAAAGGACGTGGCATCCAGATGTCGTAGTAAAAACCTTCTTCAATGACTGGACCAATCACCATCTTGGCTTCCGGGAAAAGCTGTTTAACAGCATGCCCTACAAGGTGTGCACAAGAGTGGCGAATAATTTCAAGACCTTCCTCATCTTTTGGAGTGATAATTTGTAAGGTCGAATCTTCGGTAATTAAGTCACATGCATCAACTAAGCGATCATTTACACGGCCAGCAACAGTATTTTTTGCTAGACCAGGCCCAATACTTTGGGCAACTTCCATAACAGATACAGCGTGATCAAAACTCTTTTGATCGCCATTTGGCAATGTGATAATTGGCATAAAAAAATCCTTAAGGAGTGATGCCCTATACGAAGGAGCATTTCACCGCGAGATTATGATCGAGGCGAACCTCAAAATATAAAAACGGTGTAAATCAAAGTTAAAAAACCTGAAAGATTTTACACTTGTTCAAGCAATGTGAAAACCTTTGAGCCCATAAAATCATAAATACATTTTGCTTATCGCGTAAACAGCAATAAATGACTTAAAAATATATTGAGATGATTTTTAAACATGTTTAACACAAGTGGTTTAAGATGAAGAAAATAGCATTTCTGCTCATTTTTTGACTGGAGGGTATCGCTCTTTAAGACTAAAGCATAGATGCTTTGATTAATATTAAATCATATGTTCAAAGAATGAGTTAAAAATAGAACACGGAGTTGTTTCACATGGTTAGTGCTTATGATGAGTTACCACGCACACCCGCAAACTTTGTTGCATTGTCACCTCTACGCTACCTAGAGCGTGCGGCTTATATTTACCCAGATCAAGCTTCGATTATTCATGGTAAGCGTCAAATTTCATGGAAAGAAACTTATCAGCGCTGCTGTCAATTTGCATCTCAGCTCAAGCAACTGGGAATTGAGAAAAATGATACGGTATCTGTCTTATTGCCAAATATTCCAGCCATGATTGAAGCGCATTTCGCAGTTCCTATGGCTGGTGCGGTACTTAATACTCTCAATACACGTTTAGATGCAAAAACAATCGCTTTCATGTTGGAACATGCTGAAAGTAAAGTACTGTTGGTTGACCCTGAATTTGTGAATTTAGCAAGAGAGGCCCTCTCACTTATTCCGAATCAACACATTATTGTGATTGATGTAGCTGATACAGAATATGAAGACGAAAATCAGTTTTTAGGTTCTTTTGAATATGAAGAGTGGATCGCTCAAGGCGATATTAACTTCTCTTGGCATTTACCAGAAGATGAATGGGATGCGATTAGCTTAAATTACACATCTGGCACTACAGGTAATCCCAAAGGCGTGGTATATCATCATCGCGGGGCTTATCTTAATGCTGCAAGCAATATCTTGGCTTGTGGGATGAAACCGCGTGCTGTGTATTTATGGACACTCCCCCTCTTTCATTGTAATGGCTGGTGTTTTGCGTGGAGCATAGCAGCAAGTGGTGGAACCAATATTTGTTTACGCAAAGTTGATCCAGAATTAGTCATGCAATTGATTGCAGCCCATAAAGTTGATTATTTCTGTGGTGCGCCTATTGTTCTTTCAATGATTCTTAACTTACCTAAAGAAAAACAAACGAACTTTGATCACCATGTTGAAGTCATGGTTGCTGGGGCAGCTCCACCTGTTGCCATTATTGAAGGGATGCGAAACATGGGGATTAACGTAAACCATGTATATGGCTTAACAGAAACTTATGGACCTTCTGCTCTATGCGCTTCTCAATCTGGATGGAATGAGCTATCAATTGCTGAACAAGCCCAACTTCATTCCCGTCAAGGCGTACCCTACCCGTTGCAAGACAGCATGCGTGTGTTAGATCCCGAGACTATGGAACCTGTGCCTAATGATGGTCAAACCATGGGAGAAATCATGTTCCGTGGCAATATTGTCATGAAAGGCTATTTAAAGAATCCTAAAGCAACTCAAGAAGCCTTTGCTGGCGGATGGTTTCATACGGGCGACCTAGCCGTTTGCCACCCAGATGGTTATGCAAAAATTACTGATCGTTCGAAAGACATTATTATTTCAGGTGGAGAAAACATTTCATCTTTAGAAGTAGAAGATGTGTTGTATAAACACCCTGCTGTATTAACCGCTGCGGTAGTCGCTAAACCCGATGCACGTTGGCAAGAAGTACCATGCGCGTTTATTGAGTTAAAGATGGGTGCTACAGCAACACCTGAAGAAATTATTGCACATTGCCAAAAAGAATTAGCGCGCTTTAAAGTACCTAAAGATGTGGTTATTACAGAAATTCCAAAAACCTCGACAGGTAAATTACAGAAATTCATTTTGCGTGAATGGGCAAAAGAACGGGCTGAAAATATATAAATAAAAAAAGCGACGCCTTGAGCGTCGCTTTTTACTATTGAAGAGCAATTAGCCTTGATCAGACAATAAGGCAATTTGCTGCACATAGTTAACAAATTTACCTTTTGATGCCTCAAGCTCTGCTTCACTCACTTCTTGAGTCTTATCACGCTTGATTCTCAACACATGCTGACGCAATGTGTGACGTTCCGATGCATTATAAATTTTGCTAAATTCATTAATTGCAGGGTCGCCTTGTTCGATCATACGATCAACCCAACGCATCAATTGAGCCTGCTTTTTTGCGCCTTGCTGCGGAGTTAAATAAGACAAAATAACGGTCTCATCTTCATTGCGCAATAATTTACCAATACGTTGAAACTGACGACGACGAGCTTCAAAAGAACTAATGTTCTGTACTTCCATTAACGCATCAATTAAACGTTCATCTACTGGGAGTTTTTGAATCTGTTTAATAGAAAGTTGTGCTAACTGCTCGCCTAAAGCAGCCATACGTTGAACTGCTTTTTTCTGTTCTGTCTTACTTGCACGTCCTTCTAAAGAGCCAAAATCTTCTTCAGTATAACGTTGGGGACGACGTGCCACGATTAATCTGCCTCATAAAATTTTGCGGCGAATAACGCCTGTACTTCATTTAATGCCTGCTCTTCGTCGGTACCATCAATGACCAATCGTAAAGTGGTCCCTTTACCTGCACCTAACATCAGCAAAGACATAATATTTTTTGCATCTACTAAATGATCGCCTTTTCCAATTTGGATTGACGAACGAAATTTTGTAGTGACCTCTATCAGTTTTCCTGATGCACGAGCATGTAAACCGAGTTTATTAATTACATCAACAGTTGTGTCTATCATGACCAGTGCTTCATTTCTCTGTGTAAGACCTGAACAGACCATTCTGCCTCAAGTGCTTGTTTTAGTCTATCTACGATATAAACGGAACGATGTTGACCACCAGTACAACCAATAGAAATCGTCATATAGTGACGATGTCCTTCAGCAAATGCTGGAAGCCATTTTTTTAAGAAGTGAAGAATATCATCAAACATTTCGTTTGCTTGCGGACTTGCTTCTAAAAATAGTCTTACTGGCTCATCCAAACCAGAAAAACGTCTCAATTCTAAATCCCAATGCGGATTTGGTAAATGCCGTACATCAAAAACATAATCAGCATCTAAAGGAATGCCATGTTTATATCCAAATGACTGCAATATCACGATGAGCTTATCTGACTGCCCCAATTTAGACAGTAAAATATGCTTTAAATCATGCACACTTTTATCTGTTGTATCAATATGAACCGTAGCGCGGAACTGAATTGGGAGCAGTAACTGCTTTTCTTCATGAATACATTGCAACAGACTTTTAAAACGATTGGCTAATGGATGCGGACGACGTGATGCACTAAAACGTGCGATCAAATCCTGATCTTGCGTAGTCAGATAAATCACATCAACTGTGCCATGTTTTTGTAGTTGCTCAAAAACATGATCGAACTCTTGCATATCTGCACGAGTGCTTCGAACATCCACACCTAATGCCAACTGTTCTAGATTATTTTCATGATCTAGCTTTGCTACAATTTCGGGCAGCAATGCCAAAGGCAAATTATCAATACAGTAATAGCCCAAATCTTCTAACACTTGGAGAGCTGAAGATTTTCCTGAACCAGACTGTCCTGTCACGATAAGTATACGCTTCATGGCATGGCTGTCCTTTGATCTGTTTATTGGGGTGTAAAGGCAACTTCTAAATTATCAATCAAACGTGTTGCACCCAATTTTGCCGCGACAAATAACACAATATCACGATCAAACTGAGTAGCAGGTAACAGATTTGACTGACGAGCTTCGACATAATCCACAACAAACCCATTATCTGTCAACTGAGTTTTGATATCTTCTAAAACTTGTTGTAGATCTTTGCCTTGATGTAACTGCTGCTCAGCTTGCTTTAAACTTTGATAAATAACCGGAGCGACCTGACGTTGCTCTGGACTTAAATAACCATTTCTTGAACTAAGAGCTAAGCCATCTGCTGCACGAACAATTGGCACACCAATTACTTCTAGCGGGATATTTAAATCTTGTACAAACTGGCGAATCACTGCTAACTGTTGGTAATCTTTTTGACCAAAGAAAGCATAGTTAGGTTGCACAATATTAAAGAGTTTGGTGACCACCAAAGCTACGCCATCAAAATGCCCAGGACGTGAACTACCACATAAAGCATCAGTAATTTGGCTAACACTTATATTGGTTAAACGCGGCTGAGTACCGTACATTTGCTCGACTGATGGTGCAAAAATAATGTCACAACCTACATCAGCTAATAGACGACTATCTTGTTCTAAAGTACGAGGATAGTTATCAAAATCTTCACCCGGTCCAAATTGAGTTGGGTTTACGAAGATACTAACAACCACAACATCACATAACTTTTTCGCTTCACGAACAAGTGTGAGATGTCCTTCATGTAGATTTCCCATTGTTGGGACAAAACCAATAATTTTACGCGCAGCTCTAGCAGGATTTAAAGAAGCTGCAAGACCTTGTATGGTGGTTTCTGTTTTCATGAATTACAGCTCAACGTGGAAAGTATGTTCTTTGGCTGGAAATGACTGGTCCTGCACAGCAGCATGAAAAGCTTTAAAAGCGTCTAGGATTGCTGTTTCGCCAGATTGTTCTTTCATAAAGTTACGGACAAAACGCGCAACTCGACCAAAAGTTAAGCCCAACATGTCCTGTACTACAAGTACCTGACCATCAGTCGCATTACCCGCACCAATACCAATCACAGGTGTATTTGGAAATAGTTCAGCAATTTCTTGTCCCAACTGAGCAGGAACACATTCAAGCAATAGAACTGCTGCACCTGCTTCAACCACTGCCGTACAGTCAGCAATAAGTTGATCAGCTGCTTCACGTGTTTTAGCTTGTAATTTGTAACCACCAAATACGTGTACAGATTGAGGAGTTAAACCTAAATGTACGCACACAGGTACACCATTACGAGTTAACACTTGTACAGTTTCACCTAGCCAAGCGCCGCCTTCGATTTTGATCATCTGAGCACCAGCTTGCATAACTGTTCTTGCGTTTTGCAAAGCATCATTTAAAGTGGCATAACTCATAAATGGTAAGTCAGTCATAATCAAAGCATGCTGGTTACCACGACGCACCGCCGCCGTATGATAAGCCATGTCCTCAACAGTTACAGGTAAAGTTGAGTCACGACCTTGAATTGCCATTCCAAGAGAATCACCAATTAAGATTGTATCAATTTCAGCAAGTTCCATTGCTTTTGCCATACTCGCATCGTAACAAGTTAGACAAGAGAACTTACGTCCTTCGGCTTTAAATTTTCTTAAGTCACTTAGACTAATCATGATGGTATCCTCTACAGGAGTTTGCAGAACGTAATAAGTCTGGTTTTAAGCCCAAGACTCATCAGCAAGTACAGTCAGCGTGGGCTGCTGTATGAGTTCTAAATTTTTAAGTGGCTGATCGTTAATATGTAAATCAGCGTCTAAATCTAATAAAGGAATTACAACGAAATCTCGCTCTAAAATTCCAATGTGTGGCACAGTTAAGCGCTCATTTTGAATTTTTTCATCACCATATATAAGCAAATCCAGATCTAAGGTACGCTCTCCCCAACGACGAAGGCGTACACGACCAGCTTCTTGCTCAAATCGTTGTAACTGATCTAACAAATCTAAAGGAGTGAGATCGGTATTTAGCTCTGCAACTGCATTTAAATAATTTGGTTGATCTTGAGGACCCATAGGTGGACTTTGATAAAGTTTAGAAACTTTCACTCCACCTAAAGTTTTAAGCTTAGCAATGGCTTCAGATAAGATTTGGCGTGAATCACCCAAATTACTTCCTAAACCAATATAGGTCTTCGTTGTCATTGCGTTGGCCCAAAAATAACTTGGCTTAAATCGCGTTGTACACGCTTACGCTTCAAAATCGGATGGTCGCTCATCACCCCAGTTTCTGTAGCAGAGGCTTTTTCAACGAAACGACCCATCGATTGTTCTTGTCGAGCACGTTCTTTTTTCCCACGACGGCTGCGTGGTTCAGGAATATCAACCAAAGGTTCGATTTCCGTCTCAACTTTATTGTTTTCAACAGGTTCAGCAACGGCTTTACGACGGTTTCTAGCTTTCTGACGATTGTACTGGCTAATTGCAGCTTCTTTTTCGTCATTCGACATTTCTTGGTAGGCTTCCCACCAGCTTCCCATCCCCTGTGTTGTGTCATCACCTGACTTTTCACGAAGTAACAAGAAGTCAAAACCAGCACGGAAACGCGCATGTCCAGCCAATGCTTCAATTTGCTGTGGTTTCGGGTTAAGCAAACGGGTCTGCATTTCCCAAACTTCACGAATAAAAGTTTCTGCAAAACGAGGAATCACAGTGCGGGTTGCCTGACGTTTTAAGACATCTAAACCAGCTTGTGCACGCGCTTCAGCTGGTACCACACCTTTAGATAAATAAAATTCACAACGCTCTAAAAATGGTTGCCACAATAAGACTGCGTAGAAAAATGCTGGGTTAATTGTTTTACCCACTTGAATACGCTGATCTGTATTCTTTGCTGCTCTTAAAATAAATGGAGTGAGGTTAGGCTGAATATCAGCAAAGAGTTGTTTCCAAACACCAAACTCAATCAACATTGGCAAAACACGCGCCAAATGTCCCATTGTAAAGAGCTTCTGAGATTCATCATATAAACGATGCGGAGAAACATCACGCAATAGTTGCGTCATCTCTGCATCAAATATATCGAGAATATCTGAATCAATTTTAAAATTTAACTTCGCTGCAAAACGTAAAGTCCGCAGCATACGCACAGGGTCTTCTTCAAAGCGCTGTGCCGGATCGCCTAATAAACGTAGAGTTTTATTTTTTACATCGTCAATTGCTTTGCAGAAATCAAGCACAATACTCTTACGCGGTTGGTAATATAGCGTATTGATTGAAAAGTCACGGCGAGCAAAGTCTTGTTCGATGGTTCCCCAGTTATTGTCACGTAAAATCATGCCTGAAGCACTAGTGACTGCTTTTTTTGGAGGAGCACGGAAAGTTGCAACTTCAATAAGCTCACGCCCTGAATAGACATGTGCTAATTCAAATCGACGGCCAATGATTCGACAACGTCGACCAAAAACTTCTTTAATCTGGGAAGGTGTTGCATTAGTGACTGCATCGAAATCTTTAGGATTAAGCCCTAGCATTAAATCACGGACACCACCCCCAACAATATAAGCTTCATAGCCAGCTTTAGTCAGGCTATCGATCACATCTAAAATCGAAGAAGGAAGTTGGGCTGTGGACAAACCACATTTTGACGCTCGCAAGGTTTGCAAAAGACGCTGTCTCCTACGTCAGGACGTAAATAACAAGTTGTCGCTAATCATAGCTCTAACGCACACAAAGGGCAATTTGATTCTCTGTAGTTTGCGCATGAAATGATAATTGACAGACAGATGATTTATAAAGTCAAACGCGTTTTATTCTTTTCAAAAATGGCGGGACCAATGCCCTTTACGTTTTTAAATTCATCAATATTTTTAAAGCCACCATTCTTTTGACGGTATTCCACAATTGCCTGAGCCTTTTTCTCACCAATACCTTTTAGCTTTTGGAGCTCATCAATATTGGCTTGATTCAAGTGAATTTGCCCTGACGAATCAGTCATAACTGAACTTTTTGGACTGTTAGAATGAGAGGAATGCTGCATGCTCAACTTCTGATCATACCTCTGCTGTTTAGTCTTCCACTCCTTAAAATTTTGATCAAAAGATTGAGCCTGAATAAAGGTTGAAGAAATCAGGCTCCAAAATAAAACAATGAAAATATTGTGCTTATTCTTCCAAAGATTCATGCTGAGCTGCATGTGTTTTTTCCCCTAACTTTAACTGCCGCTTTGCCTGATTCCACAATTCATCCATTTCAGACAGGGTCATGTCCTCTAATGTTCTTTGCTGTTTTTGCGCTTGATCTTCAATAAAAGCAAAACGGCTTCTAAATTTATGTATTGTCGATAAAAGTGATGTTTCACTTGAAATCGCAAGTTTACGTCCAACATTGACTAATGAAAACAGGCAATCTCCAAATTCTTCTTGAATTTCATCAATATTTTGATTTTTTAGGGCCTGCTTAAACTCATCCAACTCTTCTTCTAGTTTTTCATAGGCATCTTCTACCGTTTCGAAATCAAACCCAACCTTAGCTACATTTGTTTGAATTTCTTGTGCCTGTAACAATGCTGGCCCATGCTTTATTTCATCTAATCTTGATTGCGGCTTGCCTTGTTTTTCTTGTTGTTTAATTTGTTTCCAAAGCTCACTTACTTGTTCTGGGCTTAAATTATTAAATTGATCTGCCTGAAAAACATGTGGATGGCGGCGTATTAACTTTTCACTTATTGCCTCAACAACATCTTGAAAGTTAAAAGCGCCTTGCTCACTAAACATTTGTGATTGAAACACAACTTGCAATAACAAATCGCCTAGTTCATTTCTAATTTCATTAATATCACCCTGACGAATGGCCGCCTCGACTTCATATGCTTCTTCAATCGCATATTTAGTCAGTGACATTGGAGTTTGCTGTTGATCCCACGGACATTTTTCACGTAACTCTTGCATGATTTTAAGCAATTTATCCATGGTAACCCTCAAGTTTAAAAAGTCGGTCAGTCAAACTAAGATTTTAATTTGTTATGATCAAAATCAAAGCGATTAAATCAGTCGCACTATTGTACTGACAAAGAGAAAAAAGATGAGATACAGTATTCTGATTAGTGGTGCCGCTCAAGGTATTGGGGCTGAAATTGCACGCGTATTCTACAAACAAGGATATAAAGTAGGTATTTATGATATTAATGAATCGCTTGCTCAGGAACTAGCAAATGACTTAGGGCCAAATGCCCGTGCCGGCTATCTAGATGTAAGTGACTACAGCCAGTGGCAACACATATTAAAAGAATTTACCGAATGGGCTGGTGAACTTAATATCTTGGTAAATAATGCCGGTATTTTATATTCTGGTGCATTTGAAGCAACTGATATTAAAGCTCACCAAAGAACAATAAATATTAATGTAAACGGCGTAATCAATGGCTGTCACGCTGCTCTACCCTACTTAAAGCAAGCGTCTTTTGCACGCGTTATCAACCTCTCTTCGGCTTCTGCAATTTATGGTCAAGCTGATTTAATCTCTTATTCAGCCAGTAAATTTGCTGTTCGCGGGATTACTGAAGGTTTAGATGTGGAATGGAAAAAATATGGTATTCGCGTTTTAGATGTGATGCCGCTATTTGTAAAAACTGCAATGGTTAACAATATGGATGCAGGCACTATTCAAAATATGGGGATAGATTTAACCCCAAATGATATTGCTCAGCAGGTGCTTACGCTTGTAAAGAAAAAGGCTCATTTCTGGATGCCTACCCATACTCCAGTGGGTATAAAAACCAAACTGCTTTATCAGCTCTCAACATTGAGCCCACAATTTCTAAATCGACTAACCAATATTTATTTATCTAGAAAGTAATTTGCAATAAAAAGGCTGTCATTTGACAGCCTTTTTACTCAATTTATTAAACGCCTTGAATCATGCGTCGCGCACTAATAATTCCAGGTTGCTGCTCTAAGCGTGCCAATAAGCGAGAAAGCTGTGCTAAACCTTTAACCTCAATGAGCAACTTCATATTAGCAATACCATCTGCCTCAGAAATTGTATTAACCTGCCGAATATTGATTTGGTCAGAGAAAATCACTTGAGTTAAATCTTTAAGCAGACCACGACGATCATAAGCTTCCACCACAATTTGAACGCTTTGACCACGTGTTGGCTGCATTTCCCAATCAGCTTCTACAGCACGCTCTGGCTCTTGCTTAATCATACGCTGATAGTCAGAACAAATGACTTTATGGATGCTGACACCACGGTTCAAAGTAATATATCCAGCGATTGATTCACCATGCACCGGCTGACAGCACTGAGCAATGTGCAGCTCTACATTATCCAAGCCATCAATTAAAATGCCATGTGCTGATAGCGTATGGCTAGCACGCGGATTTAACGTTGGTTTAAGTACTAGTTCAGGCTCATCCTGATCTAGATGCATTTGGCGGTTCACCTGATTAATCAGGGCATGTAAGCTAATATCGCCACTGACCAGATTCACCAAAATGTCGTCGCCAGTCTTCACATTAAAATGTGATGAATAATCATTTAGGTCGATACTTTTTGGGTGAATCGCAAGACGAGCCAACTCTTTATTAAGCAGTTCTCGGCCTACTTCAAGATTCTTACTACGGTCTTGCTGTCTAAACCAATGACGCAACTTATCACGTGCACGAGAGGTTTTGATATAACCCAAAGAGTTCACCAACCAGTCACGGTTTGGTTCACGATCTTTTTTAGTTAAAATTTCAACCTGCTCACCCGTTTTTAAAGTATAGGTCAGTGGCACATAACGCTGGTTGACCCGCGCGGCATAACACTTATTCCCTACTTCTGTATGCACATGATAGGCAAAATCTAAAACTGTTGAGCCACGCGGCAATTCTTTAATATCACCATCACGACTGAAAACATAAATCTTCTCAAAGCCTTCAAAGTCTTGTAACTGTTCAAAGCCTTCTGTTTCATCTTCGTTTTGATGTACCGTCGTTTCATTACGTTCTTGATAGTGTTCTAAAACAGCACGTAATGAATGCAAACGATGGTTAAAGGAATGGTCGGTATTCTTTGAACCTTCTTTATAGTTAAAGTGTGAACATACACCTAACTCTGCTTCATCATGCATTTCATGAGTACGAATTTGCACTTCAAGAGATTTGTTTTCAGCAATTACAGCCGTATGCAAAGAACGATAACCATTGGCTTTCGGGTTTGTAATATAGTCATCAAACTGATGCGGAATATGACGCCAGATTTGATGTACGATACCTAAAGAGTGGTAGCATTCTGGCACACTATTGACCAACACACGCAAAGCACGAATGTCATAAAGTTGGTCGAAGCTCAGGTTTTTGCTCTTCATTTTTCGATAAATCGAATAAATGTGTTTTGCACGCCCTGTAATTTCAGCTTCAATGCCGTAAGACGCTAACTCATTTTTCAAACGGTCAATGACGAACTGAATATAATGCTCACGCTCTAAACGCTTTTCATTGAGTAATGAAGCAATCTCTTTATAGCGATCTGGAGCCAAATAGCGAAATGCTAGATCTTCGAGCTCCCATTTAAGCTGAGCAATACCAAGTCGATGTGCCAACGGCGAATAAATAGTAAGAATTTCACGCGCTACACGTTCTTGGCGTTCACGAGAGGAATTTGCAAGCTCTCGCAAAGAATAAGTACGTTCAGCAAGTTTAATTAAAACAACACGAACATCTTCGGTCACCGAAATCAGCATTTTATAAATGCCGCTTAGATGTTCTCGTTGATTATTATTAAAGTGATCTTCTAACCGTTTATTTTTTTCAATAAGTTCTGAGAGTTTACCCATTGCCAAAGTACCTTTGACAAGGTTGTAAACTTGCTCCCCGAATTTCTGTTTTACTTCTTCTATATCGGTAATGCCTTCACGCACACTACGATAAAGCATTGCTGCTGATAAAGTATCTTCATCTACATGGAGATGTGCCAGAATGTCGGCCATTCCAACGCCTGTAGCAAAAGTATTGGAACGATGATTAACCGTTGAATCTAACTCTTTTTGCAGGGTTAAATGAGCGACTTTTTCAAGTTGTTCAAGCTCCGCCCCATCTAATATTTCACGCACCCGATCCAACCATGAGGCTAAACCGATTTGCGTTTCGGCGGCATGCTCTACAGTCGTTTCCTCTGACAACTCGGTTAGTTGTTCAGGTAACTGTTCACGTACTGTGACCATACCATTCTCCTCAATATGTAACTCATGTTTTTAATCGTTTATCTCTTGAATTTTTTCAAATAGTGCAATGGATTCAACATGTTCGGTATGCGTAAACATGTCCATCACTGCTGCTTTTTTTAACTGGTAACCATATTGGACCAAAACACCCGCATCCCTTGCCAGTGTAGCTGGATTACATGATACATAAACGATTCTTTTTGCTCCAAAATTTGATACATACTGCATAATTTCATATGCACCAGCACGAGGAGGATCAATCAATAATGCATCAAATCCTTGATTTGCCCAAGAATGATGCGAAAAATCTTTTGTTAAATCTTGTGAAAAGAAGGTTGCTTGCACCAAACTATTGCATCTCGCATTAGCTGTTGCTCGCTGCACCATTTCTTCACTCCCTTCAACACCGACAACCTGACCACTCTCACCAACACATCGTGCTAACGGGAGTGAGAAATTGCCCAAACCGCAAAATAGATCAAGTACCTTTTCACCTGGTTGCAACTGAAGCAATTCACATGCCAATTGAACCATCTGTTCATTTACTGTGGCATTGACCTGAGTAAAATCCAATGGCGAAAAAGCAAAATTTACATTAAACCTTTCTAAGGCATAATGTAAACGTAAAGCACCTTGTTCATCATCAATACGACGAATGCTTTCAGGACCTTTAGGTTGCAAATACAACTGCCACCCTTTGTGTAACGCAAATTGCTTTAATTGGTTGACATCAGAATTATTTAATTTTTCTACATGACGAACCAATAAAGAAATTTCATTATCACCTTTTGCTAATTCTACATGACCAATGTGCGCTTTGCCTTTTAGACTTTGGAGTAAAGTGCGTAACTCAGGCAGACTATTTGATAAGTTTTTATCCAAAACACTACAGCTATGGATCGAAGTTAAACGATTACTATGATGTTCGCGAAAACCCATGATTAAGCGATCTGGTTTTGGCAAATAGCGCACGCCTATTCGAGCACGACGACGATAATCACTTTGTAAAGATCGAATCGGTTCTAGCCACTGTTCAGGTTGAATACCTGCAAAATGCTGTAAATGTGACTGGAGTACATTTTGTTTTAAACGGATTTGTTCATCAGGATGAATATGCTGCATGCTACATCCACCACAGATACCATAATGAGGACAAATTGCCTCTATACGATGTGCTGAAGGTTCTCCTAACAACTGTAACATTTCAGCTTCTTCAAGACGCTTCGCTTGATGGGTAATCTGAGCCTTTACAGTTTCTCCTGGCAATGCATAACGAATAAAAACTTTTTTGCCATGCTTATCTGCAGGGTGCTCAGGATGAGAACCATAATGCGCAATTCCACGCCCCTCATGAGAAAGTGTTTCAACCTGAAAAATATATTCAGGCTGTTGAAGGTTGCGAGATTTGGCTTGTTGTTTCAAAGAATGAACCTAAAAATCTGAAGAATTAAAATAGTGAGAAGTAAATTCAGTATGTTTCGAAGTACGTTCCCATACTTCAAGGAAGTCGGCCTGCTGTGGCATAGTCTGTAAATATTCAATACTCGAACTGATCCAATGGTTATGCTCATCTGCATTTAATTGGCCTTTTAGTACTAACCAACGCAAATAAATAAACCATGTATTGAGCACATCCCCTTCACAATAGCTCGTCAATTTTAACCACTGTTGATTACGAACATATTCAGGCACATGATAACCCGACTCACCACGCTTACCCGGTAAACCTAAAATACAGGCAATATCATCAAGCTTTTGAAAATTACGACCATTAAACATTGCCATCACGTCCATTAAATCTATATGGCGATGGTGATAACGGTTTTGGTAATTATTAAAACGCTTCTGGCTATCAATCTCACCTTGATCAAACAGACCGGGTGCAGAGAGCCCATGATACATAGCGCGAAATAGGATAACTGGCAAATCAAATTGTGAACCATTCCAACTTACTAGAGTCGGATGGCGCTTATCAAAAATAGATAGAAATTTCTGTAAAATTTCGGCTTCAGAATATTGTTCTCGACTAAAAGAAAATAATCTAAAACCAGACTCATCGATCCATAGGCCAGAAATACAAACAATTTCATGTAAAGGCAAACGCTGAAAATCCATACCTGATTCTTGGCGACGGATTTTCGTCAATGCTTGCTCTACATCGGCCTCAGGTAAATCAAGATGATATAAATGCGCACCCGCTTTTAAATCAGTTAAAGTTTCAATATCAAAAACTAAGGTAGGGAAACGCATTATTTCTCTCAATTATGAGTTATCGTCCTGTACTGAAAACAGACCTGTAGACAAGTAGCGATCGCCACGGTCACAGATAATGCAAACAATAACAGCATCCGGATTTTCTTCTGCGATTTTGATTGATGCCCAAACTGCACCACCTGAAGATGTACCAGCACTAACACCTTCCATACGAGCTAATTTACGCATAGTTTTTTCAGCTTCAATTTGTGGAATATCGATAATACGATCAACACGGCTACTATCAAAAATAGTAGGCAAATATTCTTTTGGCCAACGGCGAATACCGGCAATACTTGATCCGTCTGCAGGCTGTAAACCAACAATTTGAATATCTGGGTTTTGTTCTTTTAAATATTTAGAAACACCCATAATGGTACCGGTTGTGCCCATTGAACTCACAAAATGGGTAATTTTACCGCCTGTTTGTTTCCAGATTTCAGGACCAGTCGTTAGATAATGAGCTTCAACATTATCAGGATTACCAAACTGATTTAAAACGTGCCCCTTACCCTCTTTTTCCATTTGTAAGGCTAAATCACGTGCACCTTCCATTCCTTGCTGTGGTGTCACTTCAATCAGCTCTGCGCCATAAGCCAACATTGCGTCTTTACGCTCTTGGCTCATATTGTTCGGCATAATAAGTTTCATTTTATAGCCGCGCATTGCCGCAACCATAGCCAAAGCAATACCTGTATTACCGCTGGTTGCTTCAATTAATGTATCACCCGGTTTAATTTGACCACGTTTTTCTGCCTGCATAATCATGTTATATGCAGGACGGTCTTTTACAGAACCTGCCGGATTATTACCTTCCAATTTTGCTAAAACTATCGCTTGCGTATGAGAAGCTAATCGCTGCAAACGAACTAGAGGCGTCTTACCTACATAGTGATCTAACAAAAATTCGTCGGCTAAAAAATCAGGTTGTGTATTACTCATGATCAACACCTATATCGAGGTGGGCCTATTGTATGAAAAAATGCTCGGTACTGCACCCATTTCAATATGCTTTTTCATGAAAGCGATTAAAGCTCGGTCATTTATAAAATGCCGTCTGTTTTAAAATAAAGCGTGATAAGATGCCCTACAGAGAGATAAATCTGATGTAGCCATGTCTAATTTCAATAAAACCTTATCGAAACGCTTACGTCTGAATCACGCATATGGGCAATTGATTGCTCTTATTTTTGTGCCCATTATGATTTTAACGTGTGTTGGTGCTTTTCTGGTTTTAACTGAAACCTCGCATTCAGTAAAACAACAACAGCTACATCATGCCTCAGCAATTTTAGCCCGCTATAATCAAATCGCACTAGATTTATACCACCTAGTTGAACTACAGCCCGATGAATATGACCATGCTCAGCACATCATGCAAAGCATGTTTAATGAAAAAAATCTAAAACGTGCTGCGTTAATTGATAGCAATGGTCAGACTTATTTAAGTATCGGTTATCGAGACAATCGTTATTGGCCAAACTTTACTGAAAAAAATAATTTTTTTGGTCCAATCTCTTATAACCACAACAATATTTATGGACAGCGGATTAGCGACACACCCGGAAAAGCACCTGTCTGGCTTGTGATTGAAATGGATAATCAGCCACTAGAATTGGCACGTTACCGTATTTTGATTGCCCTCGTCATTACTGGCTTAATGACCTTACTGTTACTTTTACTTTGCTTGAATTTTTATTCGCGTCGGTGGATTGCACCGATGTACGAAATTCGCATGCAGTTGCAACGTTTAAATGCAGACACGTTGGACCAGCATATGGTCATTAACAGTACGGGTGAATTGCGCTTATTACAGCGTGATATTGCAAACGTTGTTAAACGATTGCACTTTAGCTTTTTAGAGTTAAAAGAACACACCGAACAAACCGAAGAAGACTTACGCAGAACGCTAGATACCTTAGAAGTTCAAAACATTACCTATCGTCAAGCACGTGACCAAGCGATTTCTTCAAACCAAGCCAAATCGGTTTTTCTTGCCAATATTAGTCATGAGCTTCGAACGCCTTTAAACAGTATTGATGGCTTTATTCATTTATTACTTCGTCAACAAAACCTAAATAACGAACAAAATCTTTACCTGCAAACTATTCGCAAGTCATCAGCCCATTTATTGGCATTAATTAATGATGTATTAGATTTCTCAAAAATTGATGCTGGTAAATTAGAGCTCGAAACAGCGCCGTTTGATTTAGAAGAAGCCGTCTTTGACGTCATGGATATGCTGTCTCCACTGGCTGCCCAAAAGCATATCGCTATGGCTTTTTACTATGCCGACAATATTCCACAACAAGTGATTGGTGATGCTTTACGCTTCAAACAAATTCTGACTAACTTGATTTCGAATGCGATTAAATTCACTCCAGATGGCGAAATTATTGTTCGTGTTCGTATGGAACATGATGATATCGGACAATGCCTACTTCATTTTAGTGTTCAAGACAGTGGTATTGGTTTAAGCGGTACAGATCGTAAAAAATTATTTGAATCATTCTCGCAAGGTGATGCATCCGTTACACGTCAATTTGGCGGTACAGGTTTAGGTCTTGCGATCTCTAAACAGCTCGTTCATCTCATGCATGGCCAAATTGGCTTTGAGGACAATCAGGAACGTGCTCCAACAGAAAAAGGTTCAACCTTCTGGTTTACCGCACAATTTGTAGTAGATGAAGATTACGAGATTGAACACCCGCACTTTGAACATTTACAAGTGGTGTCTTATCTTGCCCACCCCGCTACAGCAAGTGTTTTACGTTATTACCTTGAGAACTATCATGTTCCTCACATCGAGACGCAATCGATTCTGGACTTGTTTAGCCGCTTAAAGCATCTTGATCAGAAAGATAATACATGGCTCATTGTTGACCATAGTGGTGATACTGAAGCGTTATTAAAAGAAATTCGTAGTCGTTATCAAGGTAATTTGGCAGTTTATGGCTATCAAATGACGCTTGAGCCAAACATGCTCACTGAATATCGTGCTCGTCCTCTCTATCAACCACTCAGCCGAAGCGGACTCATTCAATTATTAAATGATCAGCGTATTTTTGAAGAGGAACAACAAGACTTTAATGGTCAGGGTTTACACATTCTGGCAGTGGATGACCATTTACCTAACTTAATTGTTTTAGAAGCCCTACTGGGTGAACTTAACGTTAGAACAACTAAAGCAATCAGTGGTCAAGAAGCGCTTAATCTGATTCAAGAGCGAATCGATCAGAAACTCAAACCATTTGATTTAGTGTTTATGGATATTCAAATGCCTGTTATGTCAGGTATTGATACAACTCGCGCTATTCGTTCATTAGAGTCGACTTTAGATGGTGAAATGCAACTTCCAATTATTGCATTAACAGCCCATGCCCTTGCCGATGAAAAACAAAAACTTCTCAAAGTCGGCATGAATGACTATGTCACCAAGCCAATTCAAATGGAACAAATTATCCAGATTCTAACGCAATGGACTAAAAACAACTTTACAGCAAAAGCTCCAGATAAAGACCATCATGTCGTTGCAGAAGCATTAGACCCAGAAATTCTAAACTGGCAACAAAGCTTGCAGCTTGCAGCAAACAAAGAAGATCTTGCTCAAGATTTACTTAAAATGTTAGTTGATAGTTTCCCAACTGAGCTAGACGAAATGCAGCAGCTTATTGAGCTTGAAGACTTCCCTCAACTTGAGCATGTTTTACATCGTCTTTATGGCGCTACACGCTATGTAGGGACTCCAAAACTACAACAAGTGACCGGTGACTTTGAGCAATTTGTTTCAACACTACGCAAAGAACGCCGTATAGCCGATGAAAGCTTTATTGAAGAAGTTATGAGACGCTTTGATGAGTTAGGACTTGTTGTCAAAGAAGTAGAAAGTGCTGCTCATCAAATCTTAGTAATCCCTGACTAACAGACCGACTAAATAGGCATGACTGAGCTGTCATGTTTCCAAATTACAGCCATGTTATGCTCCGCTTATCGATAAAAAAATAAGCGGGAATTTCATGGCACTTTTACGTATTGAAAAGAATAATGGCATTGCAACAGTTTATCTAAACCGTCCTGATAAACGTAACGCCATGAGTTTTGCCCTTCTCAAAGAACTCGTTTCAACAGCAAAAGCCATTAAAAAAGATAGAGAGATCCGCTGTGTGATTTTGACAGGTGAAGCACAAGTTTTTAGTGCTGGAATTGATTTATCTGATCTGAATAATCCGAAAAATTCTGCCTTTGCCATTTGGGAGCTTGTGAAACCCGGACAAAGCCTATTCCAGAAAGCATTCCTGATTTGGCAAAATTTACCTGTACCTGTGATTGCAGCTCTTGAAGGATATTGTTTTGGTGCCGGAATGCAACTTGCCTTAGCAGCTGATATTCGCATTTCTCATCCAGACACTAAAATGTCGATTATGGAAAGCCGTTGGGGCTTAGTGCCAGACATGGGACTTACTCGTTCATTGAAGGGACTAATTGGCGTTGATCTTGCAAAAGAACTCACCTTAACCGCTCGTGTTTTCAATGGAAATTATGCAAAAGAAATTGGTCTTGTAACTCATTTAAGTGACTCTCCGCTAGAAAAAGCAAATGAAATTGCCACTGAAATGTTACAACGCTCACCCGATGCTCTCACTGCTGCAAAACGTGTACTTGATGCAATGGAACACCAACCAGAAAAATCATTACGTCTAGAAAAAATCTGGCAACTTAAATTATTACTTGGTAAAAATAGCAAACTTGCTCGTAAAAAAGACAAACATCCGGAAGTTAATTTTTTACCACGCCAATATAAATAAAGAGCTTAGATTATGAATTTTGATCGCAACACCCCTATTGCTTTTTTAGGTATAGGGCTTATGGGGAGCCGCATGGCAACCCGCCTTATTCAAGCTGGCTTTCAAGTTGCGGTTTGGAATCGAACCCCTTCTGCATGTGAAGAACTGATTGATATCGGCGCACAGCCTCTAGATCTTATAAATATTGGCGAATATCCTGTTATTTTAATCTGTCTAGCAGACGACAAAGCCGTAGAGGCAGTATTTGAAAAAATTCAGCCCAACTTAAAAGCTAAACAAGTTATTGTGGATTTCTCAAGCTTATCTGTTGCTGCAACAAAAACACTTGCTCAAGCAGCTTCCGCGCATGACGTTACATGGATTGATTCACCCGTATCAGGTGGAACAGCTGGTGCCGAACAAGGCACACTTGTTATTTTTGCAGGTGGTGATGCTCAAACCATTACAGAATTAACGCCTGTTTATAATGTCTTATCTCAACGTGTAACACGAATGGGAGACACAGGAACTGGCCAAGCCACCAAAATCTGCAATCAACTCATTGTTGCAGCCAACAGTGCTCTTATTGCAGAAGCTGTTGCTCTTGCAGACCGAGCTGGTGTAGATACGACTTTGCTCGCTCCAGCCTTAGCAGGTGGATTTGCAGATTCAAAACCTTTTCAAATTCTCACCCCACGTATGGCAACTCATACCTTTGAACCTGTTCAATGGAAAGTTCAAACATTATCAAAGGATCTTAACAACGCAGTAACATTGGCTAACAATGTTAATTTAGATATCCCAGTTGCACAAAAAGCTCTATTACAGCTACAAACTCACCAAAAAAATGGCTTTGCCGAGAAAGATTTAGCTACTATGATTCAATTAATAGAGCAAAAATAAACGGAGTTTGAGTATGGGTCGTCTTGCAATCAATTTATCCATGATTTTTACCGAAGTTCCTTTAATTGAACGCTTTGCTCTGGCCCATGCTCAGGGCTTTGAATATGTCGAAATTCAATTCCCTTATGAATTGTCTATTGCAGATATTCAAACTCAACTCGAACGCTATAACCTCAGCCTTTGTTTAATTAATGTGCCTGCAGGTGATCTTATGCAAGGCGGAAACGGTTTAGCAGGCATTCCCGGCCAAGAAACAGCATTCCATGAGGCATTAGAATTGGCTATTAGCTATGCCACGGCTTTAAACGTTCCTCGTGTTAATATTTTGGCGGGTAAGCAACCACTAGATGCTGACTTACTTCCTTGTTTAAAAACACTAGCAGCCAATTTAAAACTTGCCTGCAACTTACTCAGTGAACATGATATAGAACCCGTTTTTGAAATGATTAATGGCACGGATATGCCTCGCTTTTTGGTGCAGAACATTGCGCAGGGCCAAGAAATGCTAGAAGCAGTCAATCATCCTGCCCTCAAAATGCAATATGACTGCTATCACATGGCCATGATGGGGGAAGATGTACTTGAGGGTTTGCAAGAGAATATTAACTTAATTGGACATATTCAATTTGCAGACTGTCCGGGCCGCCATGAGCCTGATACAGCTCAAATTCCTTATGAACAAATTTTTTCTTGGTTAAAGCAAAGTTCATATCAGAACTATATTGCAGCGGAATATAAACCTGAAAATGGTTCAAATCAGTCGTTTACATGGAAGAAAAAATACTTTTCTGATGATGTAAATATATAAACTGTTACGACTTCTGTTTGAAATTTAGTGCGAAAACCACTATATTAGATAGTGAGTAATTGTCAGGAAAATATACCCTATATGAATTTAGAACCATCGCCCAGCGTGTCTAATTCTCACGATTTCGCAATGAACACCTCAAATAAAGACGTACAAGCTTGTCTCAAAGTCGTCCACGATGCTTTAGTTGATGTAAAAGCAAAAGATATTCTCCAGTTAGATGTTAGCTCAATTAGCAATGTCGCTGATGCTATTGTAATTGCAAGTGGTACTTCTACTCGCCATGTCAAAGCACTTGCTGACAATGTTGCAGAAGAAGCTCGAAAAGCCGGTTTCCGCCCGATTGGCGTTGAAGGTGAACGAGATGCAGAATGGATCTTAATTGATCTCGGCTTTGTTGTAGTACACGTAATGCTACCAACAGCTCGTAAATTCTATGATTTAGAAAGCTTATGGCGTACGGCTCCAGAGTCGGTTGCTTAAAATTTTGCTTTTAAAAAAAGCGGCTCTTTTGAGCTGCTTTTTTTATTTATCCACATCTATTTTAAGCACTTTCAAATACCATACCCTATCCCAAAACACCAATCATCACATATATCTAAATTTGACATGACAAATTGTCAAATTTACAGCACTATACAAATTCTTGAAGTCCCCACCAATAAATAGCATAACCAGAGTACAGAAAGTGAAGATATTAATTACAGGTGCTAATACGGGCATAGGTTTCGCCACAGCAGAACAACTCGTTAAACAAGGACAACATGTGATTTTGGCATGTCGAAATCCTCAAAAAGCGCAAGAGGCACAAAACAAACTAAGCTCACTTAACCAAGGACAAGTCGATGTCGTTTCTATCGACTTAAATAGTCTTGAATTAACTAGAAAAGCCGCCGATGAAATTGCTGATCGCTATGGCAACCTTGATGTACTTATTAATAATGCAGGTTTATTTGCCAAAACCAAACAGTTGACCAGTGAAGGCTTTGAGCAACAATTTGGGGTTAATTATTTAGGTCATTTTTTATTAACTCAAAAACTACTCCCAGTTTTACAACAATCTCCTAAAGCGCGCATTATCCATCTTGCATCTATTGCCCACTGGGTGGGCTCAATTAAACCCAACAAGTTTCGTGCAGAAGGTTTTTACAATCCCCTGTTCTATTATGGGCAATCGAAGCTTGCAAATTTATTATTTAGTAATGCATTAGCAGAACAGCTAGCTGGAAGTTCAATTACCAATAATGCATTACACCCGGGTGGTGTTGCTTCTGATATTTATCGCGACTTACCCAAACCTGTCTATGCGGCGATGAAATTAGGCCTAGTACCAACTTCAGTTCCAGCCAAACTCATTACAGAAATGGCAACTGGAGATGCATGGCAGAAGCGTAATGGTGAATATGTGAGTGCACATATGCCAGACTGGAAATCCTCACATGCTAAAAATCAGCAACTGGCACGTGACTTATATCAACAATCTATGGATCTTGTAGAAAAATTTCTTTAAAAATCAGCCCAAATAAAAAACCACCCGAAGGTGGTTTTTTATTTCAAAGCAAATTAGTGGCCTGTACCGTTAATTGCTTTTGTCATATCTTCAACAACTTTCTTAGCATCACCAAAGATCATCATTGTTTTTTCGTTATAGAACAAATCGTTGTCTAGACCAGCATAACCAGTTGCCATAGAACGCTTAATCACCATGATTGTACGCGCTTTATGAGCTTCAAGAATCGGCATACCATAAATCGGTGAGCTTGGGTCATCTTTTGCAGCTGGGTTTACAACGTCGTTTGCACCAATTACAAGTACTACATCTGTTGCAGGGAAGTCTGAGTTGATCTCATCCATTTCCAAAATGTCTTCATATGCTACGTCTGCTTCAGCAAGTAGTACGTTCATATGACCAGGCATACGACCTGCAACCGGATGAATTGCAAAACGAACGCGAACACCTTGCTCTTTCAAAAGTTCACACAACTCTTTTACAGCATTTTGTGCACGACCTTGCGCCATACCATAACCAGGTACAATCACAACGCTGTCCGCATTTGACATTAAGAAGCCAGCATCATCAGCAGAACCTGAACGGTAGTTACGTTGAACTTGTTCACCTTTATCTGCAGATGCAACTGCTGCACCACCCATTGCTCCACCAAACAATACATTGATGATCGAACGGTTCATTGCTTTACACATGATGTACGACAGAATCGCACCAGATGAACCTACAAGCGAACCTGCAACGATCAACATGTTGTTTTCAAGAGTAAAACCAATACCTGCCGCTGCCCAACCAGAGAATGAGTTAAGAAGCGATACCACTACAGGCATATCACCACCACCCACCGGTGCAATCCAAACCCAACCAAATGCAAGTGCAAGTGCTGTCATTGCCCAGAAAGCAGTCATGTTGCCAGTTGTAAAGAAGTAGAAACCACAAGCCAACATCGCAACAAAGATAAGTGCTTGAACAGGTTTAACCCATGCACCAGAAATTGTTTTAGCCCATTTTTTCGCAGCCAATTTACCGTAGGCAAACACAGATGCGGTAAAGGTAATCGCACCAACGAAACAACCAACAAACAATTCAAATAAATGAACCTTACTCATGTGTGCATGCTGCACGCCAGCTGCTGTTAAAGCCGCCTCATTTTGAGCGAATAGTTCAGTAAGTTGGTTGTTATGTAAAATTGCAGCAATCGCAATGAGAACAGCAGCCAAACCCACTAATGAGTGCATAAGCGCAACAGTTTCTGGCATTTGCGTCATTGGCACTGTACGTGCACGCGCAATACCCACGATTGCACCTAACACCATTGCCCCAACGATCATCCAGATGACTGGGTTATTCGCAACAAAGAAGGTTGTTACAACCGCAATCGCCATTGCGATCATACCGTAACGGTTACCTTGAATTGCTGTTTTAGGGCCAGATAAGCCACGAAGCGTCAAGATAAAGAGGATTGCGCCAACAAGGTACAACCAGTTTGCATTTGCTTGAATAAATTCCATGTCAAAGCCCTCTTATTTCTTTTGCTTAGGCTTGAACATTTCCAGCATGCGTGCAGTTACTGCAAAGCCACCGAAAATATTAATGCTTGCCAAAAATACTGCAATCGCACCGAGTACGCTCACCACATTCACACTTTGAAATGCAACGTTAGCATCTACACCTAAAACTGGCAGACCTACAGTTTGCAACATCGCACCTACCACAATAATAGATGACAAAGCATTAGTTACCGCCATAAGTGGTGTATGCAAAGCTGGCGTAACACCCCAAACCACGTAATAACCTACGAAGATGGCAAGGACGAAAATTGTAATAGTTTCAACCATGAGAAATCTCCTTAACCACGCTTAAGCAGTACTTGACCGCCATGAGTGACCAATAGGGCTTTTTGGATTTCGTCTTCCTGATTAATCACAAAGTTTTTCTCTTTGTCGAATAAGGTCTCTACGAAATTAAAAACGTTACGCGCATACAATGCAGAAGCTTCTGTTGCTACAGTTGCCGGAATATTTGGAATACCCAAAATTTTCACGCCATTTTCTGTAAACACAGTCTCACCAACTTTAGAGCCTTCAACGTTACCACCAGTTTCAACAGCCATATCTAAAATGACAGAGCCCGGTTTCATCTTGGCAACAGTTTCAGCTTTAATCAGACGCGGCGCATCACGACCTGGTAACAATGCAGTAGTAATCACGATATCAGCATTAGAAACAGCTTTATCTACAATCGCAGCTTGGTCTTTGATGTATTGCTCACCCGGCATCCATCCATAACCATTTTTAGCGGCATCTGCTGCACGTTGTTGCTCTTCTTCAGACATTGGGACGTCTAACCACTTACCACCTAAAGACTCAACTTGATCTTTAGCTGTAGGACGTAAGTCTGTCGCTTCAACAATTGCACCTAAACGTTTTGCAGTTGCAATCGCCTGTAGACCAGCAACCCCAACCCCCATGATCACAACACGCGCAGGCTTTACAGTACCCGCAGCAGTCATAAGCATTGGGAACATGCGTTGATATTCAGCAGCAGCAAGTAAAACTGACTTATAACCAGCTAAGTTTGCTTGAGAAGACAACACATCCATGTTTTGTGCACGAGAAAGCGTACGAGGAAGCAGTTCTAAAGCAAAAGCAGACACTTGTTGATTCGCAAACTGATCTAGCTCGGTATTACGATAAGGATCAAACATTGCTACAACAGCAGTATTTGCTGCAAGTTTCTGAATTTCCCCGCCCTGTGGTGCGCGAACTTTCAAAATAATTTGACTACCCGTATAGGCATCATCCGTAATGGTTGCACCGACCTGTTCATAAGCACTGTCAATGTACGCAGCCTTTACACCAGCACCACGTTCAATCACAACGCTATGACCAGCGCTAATCAACTTCTTTACTGTCTCTGGCGTAGCAGCTACACGATTTTCACCGACGACAGTTTCGGTTGGGATTCCGATCTGCATGAGCGTTCCTCAAGCTAATTTCTCATTGTCAAAAACATTGCAAGCTGCAATGTTTCCCCCATGTGTATTCTTTGTACAGAATTTGGATTCTAATTGAACTTTTTTAAAATACCACCCACTATTTATTTAATAAATACCCATATTTTGAACTGATGATTCACGATATTAGTTTAGAGGTGTAACATAGGAAGATTTTTCTTTTTTTGCAGACAATAGTCTCTCTTATACAGTCCTGTATATGAAAATTTCTTTATCTTCGTTTCAAATCGGGTCTTTTTTTGCTCTTTGCTCTGCGTTTCTATTCAGTACAAAAGCAATCTTTATTAAACAGACTTATGCCCTTTCTCCATTAGTAGACGGTACGGTCCTGATGGCTTTACGCATGTTAAGCGCTTTACCGTTCTTTCTATTAATTTGCTGGTTTAACAGGCATCATAATCAGGGCATAAAAAAGAAGGATTGGCTAATTTTAATTTTTGCTGGTCTATTAGGCTACTACTTTGCAAGTTGGCTCGATTTCATGGGCCTTATGTTTATTAGTGCCTCTTTAGAACGAATTATTCTATTTTTATATCCCACGCTTACAGTCATCGTATCAAGCTTACTCTACAAACAAAAATTAGATGTAAAAAGTTTCTTTGCCATTTTTCTTAGTTATGGTGGAACCGTGCTGGTTATGCTTCAGGAGCACAACAACGCACCAATTCAGGGCAACTTCTGGTTAGGGACAAGTTTCGTATTTGCAAGTGCCGTGGCTTTCGCTGGCTATTTGTTGCTGACGCCACCTCTCATTAAGAAATTTGGCTCTTGGAATTTCACAGGGTTAGCCTTAACCGTGGCCTGTATCGGCACATTAACTCATTACGCATTAAGCACACCTCATCCAATTCAACTCCTATTACAACTCCCTTCTAGTGTAATTTGGTATGGCATTGGCTTAGGCTTTTTAGTTACCGTGTTACCTACCGTTATGCTCATGCAAAGTATTGAACGATTAGGTGCCTCTCAATCTGCAATGATTGCTTCAATTGGACCAGTTTTAACGATTTTGCTTGCCGTTGCTTTTTTAAATGAACATCTCAATATGTGGCAATGGGTCGGCTGCCTTCTTAATATTGTCGGCGTCATGATGATTACACTTAGAAAGAAAAGACTAAAACATTAAATTCTCTTGACCTCAACTTAAGTTGAGGTTGGATACTCATCTAAATTTTAATAAACGGTTGAGTTCCAATGAGTCAAGAAATTTTTAAAATCATAAATCCATCAACTTTATATGACCCAACGCCAAACGCTTATAGTCATGTTGCTGTAGTGGAAAGCTTTAAGAATATTATTCATGTAGCAGGTCAAGGAGGCGAAAATTCCCAAGGTGAATTAAGCCCAAGTTTTGAAGAACAAGCGAATCAAGTTTTTGATAATATTCAACATGCTTTAAAAGCGGCCAATGCAGAGCTTAGCAATATTGCTGTATTGAGAGTTTTAGTTGTTGACCACTCGGTCGAAAAACATCAAATTCTGATTAAAATTATGCAAAATTTATGGAAAAATCATCCTTTTCCTGCCTGTACACTTATTCCTGTGCCGCGCCTTGCACTAGAACACATGCTTATTGAAGTTGAAGCAACGGCATACACCCAATAAAACTGAGAGAACGTCATGTCTACCCCTGAAGATATCAGTCAAAATAAACCTTTGCTTTGGTTGATGGCAGCAGCATGCGGTTTATGTGCAGGTGTGAATTATTATTGTCAGCCTCTAATTCACTCTATTCAGCAAGAGTTTGCTGTAACTCAAGCACAAGCCGCTTTAACAGTGACATTTGCTCAGGTGTCTTATGCCCTCGGTTTACTCTTTATTGTCCCATTGGGTGATATTGTCAATAAAGCCAAAGCTATTCCGTTTTTGATGGTACTTTGCGCAGTTGGTCTATTTACATCTGCTTTTGCCGTAAACTTACCCATGTTGTGGATTGGTACAATTTTAGCGGGATTGTTTTCTGTTGCTGCCCAAGTCCTCATCCCACTTGCCACAATGACCGTAAAACCCGAAAAAACTGGCGAGATCATTGGTTTTTTAATGAGTGGCTTATTGGTCGGGATTTTACTCTCTACCAGTCTAGCTGGCTTATTTTCCAACCTTTTTCACTGGAAAGTAGTGTATGTCGTCAGCGGCGTATTAATGCTTCTGTTGGCATTTACTTTAAAAAGCCGCTTGCCTTATGTCTTGCGTATGAAAATGAACTATGGACAAATATTTGTTTCCATGGCTCAACTCTTAAAAGAGGAAAAGCGACTATTATTAAGAGCGCTTACAGGTGCTTTCGCCTTTGCCGCAGTAAGTATTTTGTATTCCACCATCGCCTTACTTTTGACTTCGGCACACCATTTGCCCGATCTATTTATCGGACTAGTCCCACTAGTCGGTATCTTTGGGGCATTATCAACACGCTATATTGGTAAATATGCCGACCAAGGCTACACAAGGTTACTTACGTGGATGGGTTGTGGACTGTTTTTGGTGAGCTGGCTTTGTTTCTATTTCGGACAAACCCTCCTTTCTAGTTATGTTATTGGCTTTGCTTTAATTCAATTAGCACTCGCGCTCGTTCATACCAGCAACCAGAGCATTATTTTCCGTTTACGTCCAGATGCTAAATCTCGTATTAATGCCATCTATATGACAACTTATTTTATTGGAGGAGCTGGTGGCTCTGCCTTAGGGATTTTTGCTTGGAATCATGGCGGGTGGACTATGACATGTGTTGCAGGTGTAGCTCTTGTTCTGCTTTGTATTTTATTTAGTGTCATTGATGCTTTCTTACAAAAAAAGCAGCTCGCTCACTCATAAAGTAAATTGTTATAAATCATCTCCCTATATTCAACATAAGGGTGGTTATAAATTACTCGGTTAAATGCCACTGTCGATTCAAGGCTAAACCCCGTATAATGCTGCCCTTTCATTAATTTAGCGACTTTTGGGTCTATTGGCTATGCAATCACTTCAATCGTTACAACCTCGTATTTCTGTCGCACCTATGATGGATTGGACACACAATTAAAATATTTTCAAAATTATCATTATCTTAAATAATTTTTAGGATTCCATGGTGTAAATTAGGTGTAAATTTCAACTTAACTAAAAAAATATTTGATTCAATTATAACTATCTATCTCAGAAACGAGTGAAGATTCCTACGAATACTCGCTAAACCTATGTGATTGCATATCTATATAAGAATAAATCTTTAAGACTAATATTAGATTTAAGGACCAAGCAATCCTACTACAATATATTAGATACCAACACACCTCGAAGTAGCCACAGTGAAAAAAGCAAAAAAATATATGCAACCTTTTGTTTTTTTTAAAAATTTAATTAAAATTACTTAGATAATAAACTTTTTAAATATCTCATAATCTAACCATAACCTACAAAGAAATTTATTAATTTTAAAGTATTTAAGAGTAGTAAAAGTTTTGATAAGGTTATGACAGCAGAAAATAATTAAATCTTGAGTATTTCTAATGAATATTGAAATTTGTACTCCTAACTCCGCTACAACTAAAGATAAGGGTGATTTACTAGAAAAACTGTGTAAAAAAATGCTTGAAGCACAAAATTATCTAGTGACAGAGGAAGTGCGAAAGACTGGCAGTGAATTAGATTTATTATGTGAACACAAAGTTTCTGGGAAAAAAATTTATGTTGAGTGTAAAGCATATAGAGATAAAAAAATTGATGCGCCAATCATAAGACAATTATTTGGTACAATTGTATTTGAGAACTATAGTGAAGGCTGGTTAATAGGTACTTCAGAATTTAGTAAAGATGCGAAAGGATTTTGTGAGGAGCTACCTAGTCGACCACTTGGTGATCGTATAGTAGTCTATTCATCAACAGATATTGTTGAATCACTACAAGCATCTAAAATTATTAGCTCAATACCTCGTGAACATCTAGAACAACACCTTGATATAAACAGCATTGGTGAATGGTTTTTATTAATTACAACTTTTGGAAATTTTTGGGTAAGTACAATATTAAGTGCAGGCATTCCAACAAATGCTGTATGTTATTATGCAAAAACAGGTGTCTTAGTTGAAGATCAAGAACTACTAGATAACATTGCCTCTACAGATAGTAGTCTTTCTAAGTTAGATTTTTCTAAAATTATAAATACAAAAAAAGAGATGAAACCTTTATTTGACTCTCAAATTGAAGTTGTAGAAGTTCAAAGAGGCGAAGATTGGAATGACTATCGACCTGCACGTCCACAGGATTTCGTAGGAAGAACTAAGGATATTCAAGAGATTTTTGATTTTTTTAAGAAGATTAGAACAAATGAAATAAATACTAGGATTTTTGCTATTACTGGTAATTCTGGATTAGGCAAGAGTTCTTTGATTATTACTCTTTCTGAAAAAGCTAAAAATCGTCATCAAAAACAAAAATTATTTCTTTACGCTATTGATGTTCGTGCGGCTAAATCACCAGAATATATTTACTCCGCATTGTTAAAAACTTTACAAGAGGCCCAAATAAAAGGTTTTGGTGATCCAACTATTAAATTACAAATAACTAACGTAAACCATCCTTTAGAGTCTGAATCTATAGCTAAATACTTGAATAGCCTTGAAAGGTCAAAGCAATTAGTAGTATTAGTTTTTGACCAATTTGAAGAGTTGTTTAGTAAACCAGAGTTATTCGAACTATTTAATAATGCAACGAACATTCTATTAGATGCGGCTAGTTTAAAAACAAATTTATGCATAGGTTTTGCATGGAAGACTGATAGTACAACCCACTCGGAACATCCTGCTTATTTCTTCTGGCATCGTTTGTCAGATTATCGAATTGTAAGAAAATTAAATCCATTTTCTGTTAGAGAATCTAATGCGGTCATAAATAAGTTTGAGGAAGCAATTGGAGAAAAAGTTCATAGCGACTTAAGACATAACTTAATTGTAAGTAGTCAGGGTTATCCATGGTTGTTAAAGAAACTATGCATTCATTTACATGAAAAAATATTGTCTGAATAGCCACCGATTTTGTAGACACCTTTTAGTTAGATAAAATGGCTAATTAACGAGGTGCTTATGAGCAGTAAACGATACCCTGAAGAATTCAAAATTGAAGCAGTAA
>NZ_JBBAXE010000023.1:0-67527 GCF_059800965.1 Acinetobacter sp. LT1 | reverse complement strand
TTTCTTCTTGGTCTACGTGCCATAAAATACTCCATATATTGATGTTTATAACATCATTTGGGGAGCAAAATATCACTTATAAGTGTTGTTCAAATTTCCTGATCCACCTCTTATAAAATTTTAAGAAGTAGTACATAGATATAGAATTTCCTAAATAACTTACATTTTTTCTATCTAAAAGGACTTCTATTCAAGTTAAATTAAAGAATAACTCTTTTAAACCCACATAGACTCATGACTAAAAAAGCTCTTTTCTTTGCCATTGGTACGATGTTTTTATCGGCATGTTCTTTTAATACGGTAGAACAGCATCAAATACAGTCAATTTCTACCAATAAAAACTCAGAGAAAATTAAATCGTTGTTTGATCAAGCACAAACTGAAGGTGTTCTAGTTATAAAACGTGGGCAAATAGAGGAAGTCTATGGCAATGATCTTAAAAGAGCATCAACCGAATATGTTCCCGCCTCTACCTTTAAAATGTTAAATGCTTTGATTGGACTTGAGCATCATAAAGCAACACCAACTGAAGTGTTTAAATGGGATGGGCAAAAGCGTTTATTTCCCGATTGGGAAAAAGACATGACATTAGGCGATGCGATGAAAGCTTCTACTATTCCAGTTTATCAGGAACTAGCTCGACGAATTGGCCTTGATCTTATGTCTAAAGAGATAAAACGCATTAGTTTCGGTAATGCTGATATTGGTTCAAAAGTAGATGATTTTTGGCTTGTTGGTCCACTTAAAATTACACCTCAACAAGAAGCCCAGTTTGCTTATGAACTAGCCCATAAAACTCTTCCTTTTAGCAAGAATGTGCAAGAACAAGTTCAATCTATGCTGTTCATAGAAGAAAAAAATGGACGGAAAATTTATGCCAAAAGTGGTTGGGGATGGGATGTGGAGCCTCAAGTGGGCTGGTTAACAGGCTGGGTCGTTCAACCTCAAGGAAAAATTGTAGCGTTCTCACTCAATTTAGAAATGAAAAAAGGCATACCTAGTTCTATTCGAAAAGAAATTGCTTATAAGGGATTAGAGCAGCTAGGTATTTTATAATTTGGACTTTATAGCCCAGCTTATATTCATCCTTATAAACTGGGTTATTTTAAAACTTGAAATTTGAAAACCTTATTATTTATCCGTCAACTGGGGTATGTGGTGTATTTAAATTTAACTGATAGAAAGCAGCATCTAACCATTGACCAAACTTAAAACCGACTTGCTTAAAAGTACCTGCATGAATAAAGCCCATTTTTTCATGTAAACCGATACTTGCTTGGTTGGTTGCATCAATACAGCCTATCAATACATGTAAGTCTGCCTCTTGAGCACGCTTAATCAATTCTTGCATTAAAATTTTGCTTAATCCGCCGCCACGATGTTCATGATGAATATAAATACTATGTTCGACCGTATATTTATAGGCAGGAAAAGCTCTAAAAGTTCCCCAACTTGCAAAACCTAATAACTTGTTTGTCTCATCTACAATACCAATGACAGGAAAACCATTTTCTCTTTTAACTGCAAACCAGTTTTTCATCGACTCTTCAGAGCGCGGCAAATAGTCATACAAAGCAGTAGAATTGATAATTGCTTCGTTCAAAATATCTAATATAGCCTTTGCATGTGTAGCTTCATGACAATCGATTAAACGTAAATTTGGATTAAGATTTTTAATCATGAAGATTCCTTAAGAATAGAGACGAGCTCATTACATACAACTAAAATATATCGAGCAGCTTTAGAAGAAGGATTGCTATATATGATCGGTTGATCTAATTGCATCGCCAAACAATCCCCCTCTTGTAAAGCATAAAAGTTTTCACCCAATTGAATATCAATTTGCCCCTCTATTACCCAAATTTGCTGTAATACAACTTTAGAATTCGTACTTGTTTCATAAGTAACTCGAGATTGAGCTGGAAATTCAATTTCAACGATCTGAAATGGAGATTTCCAATTTGGAGGCGAAACTTGACGGCGAATATATCCCGTTTCTGGATCTTTCCATTCTGCTTGTTGAGTACGCCGTACCATAGGTTGAGGCGATTGAGTATTCTGGGGCGAATCAAATAGCTGAGTCAAAGGCACCCCTAAACCATTTGCTAGCTTTTCAAGAACAACAGCTGTAGGGCTCGCTTCTCCTCTTTCAATGAGTGAAATTGCAGAACGGCTTACCTGACATCGACTAGCAAGAATATCTAGGGTATATCCACGCGCTAGACGTATTTCACGCACTTGCTGCGCAATGCGGATATTAATATCTTCCATCTACCGATAAACTTTAATTCCAAAATTATAGATAAGTATTCCACTAAAATAGAATTACATCAAATGATTTTAAAGATATAAATTGGTTCGATAAAAAACCGAAAAATAACCATTCATCGCAGCATTCTTTAAATTACGCATGCAGAACCTTTTTGGCTATGTAACAATACTCTCTAAACTATTTATATAAGTCTTCACATGGCATTGATTATTGGTATTGATCCGGGTTCACGCTTAACAGGTTATGGAATCATTGAAAAAGATGGTAGTAAACTACGTTTTGTTGATGCCGGTACAATCCGAACAGAAACTCAAGAAATGCCAGAACGCTTAAAACGTATTTTTGCTGGCGTTGAGCGAATTGTGAAATTCCATGGTCCAACTGAAGCTGCGGTTGAGCAAGTCTTTATGGCTCAAAACCCAGACTCTGCCTTAAAACTAGGACAAGCCCGTGGTGCTGCCATAGCCGCATTAGTGAATTTAGATTTACAAGTTGCAGAATATACTGCCCGTCAAATTAAACAGTCTGTGGTTGGTTATGGCGCTGCCGATAAAGAACAAGTCCAAATGATGGTGATGCGATTACTTAATTTGACGATTAAACCTCAATCCGACGCAGCCGATGCCCTTGCTGCTGCCATTTGCCATGCTCATGCATCGGGAAGTATGAGCAAACTGTCTGTTTTAAATGCTTTAGGTGGTATGGCACGTGGGCGAAGTCGTTCTAGCAGTCGTAGACGTTAAAAATTTATTGATTTACAACCTGACTAATGGCTTGATTCATTTGGTAAGCCTGTAAACCACGCATACCTTGTTTTGCAAGTTCATCACCTGCTTGAGCATGCAGAGTCACTATCTCATGTAATGCAATACCTTTGTGGAACTGAGCTTTTAAGCTCGCAATCATTCCTGCTAACACATCTCCCATTCCACCGGTTCCCATACCAGCATTACCTTGCGTACAGATATACAAATTATCTTCTAAAATTAAGCTACCCGCTCCTTTAAGCACCCACTGGCCTGTATATTTTTGTTGTAAAGTATAAATTGCAGCAATTCGGTCATTTTCAATTTGCGCTGTAGAGCAACCAAGTAAAGTAGCAGCTTCTCCAGGATGAGGTGTGGCATAAATATGTGTATTTAACTTTTCAGGCTGTTTAGCCAGAAACCATAAAGCATCTGCATCTAAAACAACTTCTAGGCGTGTACTCTGATTTAACAAATTAAACCATTGTTGGTAAATCTGCTTTGCCCAATCGTCACGGCCTAATCCCATTCCAAAGCAGACTGCATCGACCTGAGATAGAATCTCTTTAATATTGTTTTCATCTAAAGCATTAATATCACGAAGCATAATATTAGGTGCCCGCGACAAAATGGCTTGATGATGGTTGCGATGACAAACCACTGTCACTTTGCCTGCACCCGCATGAAAAGCAGCTTCAGCAGCCATAATAACAGCCCCGCCCATTTGCTCATGTCCACCCACCACTAAAACATGCCCATAACTTCCCTTATGGCCAAATGCCATACGCTGAGGAAGTCTAATATTTGTGGGTGACAAATAAGCTAAGGGTTTCAACTCGTGGTCTATAGGAATTAAATTAATTAAATGAACTTGTCCTGCGTACTCTTTACCTTGCCCTGTAAATAGTCCTGCTTTAAGACCTAAAACAGTAAAGGTATGATCAGTTCTTACTGAACAGGGTAAGACTTGTCCTGTATTTGCTTGTAAGCCACTCGGTATATCAATCGAAATTTTTAGGCCCACTTGTTCATTAAACTTTCGAATTACTTGTTGCCAACCTATATTTAATTCTCGGTTTAAACCTATGCCAAATAAAGCATCAATATGACAATCAAATGTTCTTTTAATATCAAAATTTGGATGAATTTGGGCTTTCATTTCTCTAGCAAATTGCGCTGCACAATGTAAATCGGTTGACTCACCCAATTGAGCTGCAAAGATTTCAACATTAAATCCAGCTTGCTTCAGATAACTTGCTATAAAGTAACCATCACCTGCGTTATTGCCTTGCCCGCACCAAACAGCAATATTCTTGATAGGCCGATCTTTAAAAAGCTCAATAAGTTGCTGGGCAATTGACCAAGCCGCTTGTTGCATTAAACCTAATGAGGAGTTTTGCGCAGCAAACCAGCGCCGCTCCCATGCTCGAATATCATCGCTATGGTAAACTACCGCCTGCATATTATTATCCTCTTGCATTTTGGTTTATGACATCTTCCGACACATCACGCATTGCAGTGCAACAAATTGATCCACATGAATTAAAAGCATGGATCAAAGCTCAAGCATTAGACTTGGGTTTTGCTGATTGTGTCATCGCAAAACCAGATGCTCAAGAGCAAATGCCACGTTTTTTAGAGTATCTTGAACGTGGTTATCATGCAGATATGACTTATTTAGAAGAAAATCTAGAAAAACGAGCTGATCCAACACTATTAGTGCCTGGTACAAAAAGTATTATTTGTGTCCGCATGAATTATCTTGTGGAATCGCCAAAACCACGATATGTACCTTTAGAGCCTAATTCTGCCATTATCGCCCGCTATGCACGTGGCCGTGATTACCATAAAGTCATGCGTGGTAGATTGAAAACGCTAGCAACACGAATTCGTGAAAAAGTTGGTGACTTTGAATCTCGTCCTTTTGCAGATTCGGCGCCTATTTTTGAAAAATCATTAGCTGAAAGTGCTGGAATGGGTTGGACAGGTAAACACACTTTGCTCATTCATAAAAAGTCAGGTTCTTTTTTCGTATTAGGTGAGCTATTTACATCACTCGAGCTACCTTTCGACGAGCCTGCAACAGCACATTGTGGTTCTTGTAGCGCTTGTATTGATATTTGCCCGACGCAAGCAATTGTCGAGCCTTATATGTTAGATGCAAGACGTTGTATTGCCTATTTAACTATCGAATATAAAGGAATTATTGCTGAAGAATTACGTGCAGGTATTGGAAACCGAATATTTGGTTGTGATGACTGCCAGTTAATTTGTCCTTGGAATAGCTTTGCCAAAACAGCATCTATTTCTGATTTTAATCCTAGACATGGGTTAGATAATATTAGTCTGCTTGATATCTGGCAGTGGGATGAAGCCACTTTTTTAGCCAATACGGAAGGTAGCCCTATCCGTCGGACAGGTTATCAATCATTTAAACGTAATATTGCAATCGGATTAGGAAATGCTCCTTATTCAAAAGAAATTGTAGATCAACTACAAAATGGCAAAAATTTACATGACGAAATCGTCAATGTGCATATTGATTGGGCAATTGAACAGCAACTTAATCAACTTCAGCTATCAAATTAAAAAAATGATGTTTTTTGCCCTATAGCTTTAATACGAATTCTGTATGATTATGTATAGTGAATTAATGCCATCATCATGGATATGACAATGACTCTACGTAATGATTGGAATCGTGAAGAAATCCAAGCTTTATATGAACAACCTTTTTTGGATTTAGTTTTCAAGGCTCAGCAAGTACATCGTGAGCACTTCACTGCCAATTCAATTCAGGTCAGTACCCTTTTATCTATTAAAACGGGTAAATGTCCTGAAGATTGCAAATACTGCTCACAATCGGCACATTACGAATCAAAACTAGAAGCAGAAAAACGTATTGCTGTTGAAAAAGTGATTAGTGAAGCGAAAGCTGCAAAAGATTCAGGTTCTTCACGTTTTTGTATGGGTGCTGCTTGGCGTAACCCACATGAGCGCGATATGCCTTATGTTTTAGAAATGGTACGTGAAGTTAAAGCATTAGGTTTGGAAACCTGTATGACTTTAGGGATGCTTAACCAATCTCAAGCAGAACGCCTAAAAGTTGCTGGTTTAGATTACTATAACCACAATTTAGATACATCTCGTGAGTATTATTCTCACATCATTAGTACTCGTACTTTTGATGATCGTTTAAATACCCTTGATTATGTTCGTCAAGCTGGTATGAAAGTTTGTAGTGGCGGTATTGTAGGTTTAGGCGAAAGTCGTGAAGACCGAATTGGTTTATTACATGAACTAGCTACCCTACCAATTCATCCTGAATCTGTGCCAATCAATATGCTTGTTCCTATTGAAGGAACACCTTTAGCTGATGTTGAAAAGCTTGATGTTATTGAGTGGATTCGTACTATTGCTGTAGCGCGTATTATCATGCCGCATAGCTATATCCGTCTCTCTGCGGGCCGCGAATCATTAAGTGATTCAGACCAAGCATTAGCATTTATGGCGGGTGCAAACTCATTATTCTCTGGTGATAAACTATTAACCACACCAAATGCTGGTGAAGGTAAAGACCAAGCTTTATTTAATAAACTAGGTTTAACAGCTGAAAAACCAAAGCCAACAGTTGCTGATTTATCAGTAGATGCAATGAGTGCTTAACTCAAATTAGAAAATTTAAAAGCCCTGATGATTCAGGGCTTTTTTCATTTATATAGAAGTTACTAATATTCCGTAAGTAGCATTTAGAAAGGTTCCGACTCGAATAATATCTTTTCCTGCTGCATGTGTTACTGTGAATTCTTGGCTCAACACATCAAAATTAAAAGAATCAAAAACATCTTGATGGTGTAAAAGCCAAGTCACTGTATCTGCTACATTCTCATCCGCAATATAAGTTAAAGCCTTGAAGTCTTTACTCATAAATAACTCTTAAAAATAAATTTTATGAATTTTATATGAGTTCACTCTACCTTAAAAGAAAATCTAAGCTGCTTTAGGATTTACTAACGAATGACCTGATAACAGACTTGCCAAGGCTTGAGGTGTAAATTCTAAAGAAAGCACATGATTTTTGAGATTGACTGAATGCTTACTAATTAATGGAAGTAAGCCATCTTCTGTTTCAAAGACATATTCATCTGCAATATTTAAGATACCTTCAAGGTTTGTCGTACTTGAAGCAAGATCATGGCTAAAGATGTCATAAATCGTTTGCAAGTTAAACGTTGTTTGCTGCTCCGTCGGATGCTTGATGAGATAATCCTTTAAAAATAAAACTAATTTATGAGCAAAGAAAAAGTAATTAGGTTTATAGCTATACTTCATAGTATTCATGGAACTGAACTCCAGATTATCTTTTATTGAATTACAACTAAAACAGTAGGAATTGAACCTTAAAAAATTCTTAAAAAATTAAATATATTTATAAGATATACACAAAACAATTTTATCATTCAAAAACAACAACTTAATCAAAAATATTAGATATTTATTATCTTAAATATTTTAAAATTACATTAATTCAATACAATACAATCACTTAGATATTACTAATTTTTAAATTCTATTTTAAATAAAAACCAACTAATTATTTTACCAACTGATAAAAAATAATTTATTTAATTTTTATTAATAAAAACAATTGATCAAAATATATATAAATATAATGTTTTCCTTGTTTTTTGATTGAAAAGTGATATATTTCCTTCGCCTTACTTAATCCGAATAAACTTACTGAAAAGTAATGGATTTTATTTTAAAAAGCTATTCTGGGGATTTTATGAAAAAATTTATTTTTGTGGCGGCAGTTTCTCTCTTAAATATAGCAAATGCACAAGCAGCAGATGGCACAATTACTATTAATGGTCTTGTCACGGATAATACTTGTACTATTGATACTGGAGATAAAAATTTAACAATCAATTTGCCTACTGTTTCATCTCAAACCTTAAAAAATGCTGGTGATGTAGCTGGTCGTACACCTTTTCAAATTAATCTAACGAACTGTACCGCTGCAGGTAAAGTCGCAACTTATTTTGAACCAGGCGCAACCGTTGACTTTAATACGGGTCGTTTATTAAACCAAGCAACTTCTGGTGCAGCAACAAATGTAAATATTCAGTTACTTGGCAGTAATAACGCTGTAATTCCTTTACTTGCTACAAGCACAAATGAAACTCAGACGAATTCACAATGGGTAAATGTTTCAGCAGGCGGTAGTGCTGATCTTAACTATTATGCTGAATATTATGCTACAGGTGCTTCTACTGCTGGTACGGTAACATCGCAAGTAAAATATACGATTATTTATCAATAAACTTAAAATTGAAGCTTCTATTCATGAATAGAAGCTATCTCCTTCCTATTATTTGTTATTGAGAATATGACTGATGCTTTTTCGTGGTCGTAAATTTTTTTGGGGATTAGTGTGTCTGCAAGTAGTGCTCACTACTACAGGCCATACTGAAATTGTTTTACATGGTACTCGTGTCATTTACCCTTCAAATGCACGTGAGATCACATTACAACTAAGTAATAACGGCACGGCCCCGTCTCTTGTTCAAGCATGGATCGATGATGGAAATGCAAAGTCAACACCAGATGAAACAAATGTACCTTTCATTATTACTCCACCAATTTCACGAGTAGAAGCAACTAAGGGGCAAACCTTAAGAATTACAGCTTTACCTACTACATCTCAACTAAGCCAACAACAAGAATCTATTTTTTGGCTTAATGTTTTAGATATCCCTCCTAAACCTGAAGGAAGAACTCAACAAGGTCAAACCACAACAACCTCTAACAATTTTTTGCAACTCGCTGTTCGTTCGCGAATTAAATTTTTTTACCGCCCTATAGATCTAAAAGAAAATATTGATCAACTAAGTGACACAGTCGAGTGGAAAATAAATGATCAATATCTAATGATAAAAAATCCGACACCTTTTTTTCTTACTATTACCTCCATTTTTCAAGGAAGTGAAGGCCATAAAACAGACTTATTGCAACAAGGCTTAATGATTGCCCCTTATTCAGAGGATAAAATTAAACTAAAAAATAAAAACTTAGCAGATATGAGCTTTGTGTATATCAATGATTACGGTGGACGAGTTGAGCACCCAATAAAATTCTAACCTCATTGTATTTCTTAAGAAAATTTAAAACCTATCATGAGTAGGCTCTAGAACTATGTCTAAATGGTTTATACCTTATATATGTTTAAAAAGCCCCTTTACTTGGTATGTCGTCTCAAGTATTACGCTATTCATGTCTATGGCTATATATGCTGAAAATACTACTGATGTTCCACATTTTACAAAGGCTGAATTTGATAGCAATTTCTTAGTAGGTAATGCACAAAAAATTGATATAGCTCGCTTCAAATACGGAAACCCGATCTTGCCTGGTGAATATAGCTTAGATGTTTATATTAATGGTCAATGGCTGGGTAAACGGCGTATGCGATTTACTGCCTCAGCCCCTAACATAAATGCTGAAACATGTTTTACAGAGGCCATGTTGCTTGAATATGGGGTAAAAGCTAATGTTCTAAGTCAACATGACTCTAATTCATCTCTTTCATGTAAAGCACTCGCTTCATGGATAGATAGTGCTTTTTATGTATTTGATAGTTCCCGTTTAAGAATTGATATTTCGATCCCGCAAGTCATCTTAGAAAAAAATCCGCAAGGCTATATCGATCCACATTTGTGGGATCGTGGTATTAATGCAGCTTTTTTAAGCTATAACGCCACAGCATATCGAATAGTCAATGAACAACATGCAAATAGTTATGCTTTTATGGGAACCAATCTTGGAGCAAATTTAGCAAGTTGGCAGTTTCGCCATAATGGACAATGGAAATGGCAAAGCCAATCTAATTCTCAATCTAATAATTCTTCTTATACCTCGACAAATACATATGTACAAAAGGCATTTCCAGATATCCATGGTGTTGTGACTTTAGGAGAATATTTTACTAATAGCGATTTTATTAACTCTTTGCCCTATCGTGGAATGAATATTTCAAGTGATGACCGAATGCTTCCAAATAGTATGCTCAGTTATGCTCCAAGAGTTCGAGGTTATGCCAAAACCAATGCAAAAGTCGAAGTTAGACAACAAGGTAATTTAATTTACCAAACCACAGTCCCACCAGGAAACTTTGAAATTAATGATCTCTATCCCACAGGATTTGGAGGTGAGTTACAAGTTTCGGTACTTGAATCTAATGGAGTAGTTCAAAAATATTCTATTCCATATGCTTCTGTAATTGAAATGCTACGTCCTCAAATGAGTCGATATTCATTCACCTTAGGACAATTTCGAGACCCAAACATTAAGTTAACTCCATGGCTAATACAGGGTAAATATCAACGCGGAATCAATAATTACCTTACAACTTATAGCGCAATTCAAGGAACACAGCAGTATTTCTCTGTATTGTTAGGTACAGCTTTTTCAATGCCTATTGGCGCTATTTCTTTTGATGCAACACATTCAAATGCCAATTTTTCTTATCAACCTAAAATGACAGGGCAAAGTTATCGTTTAAGTTACAATAAGTTATTTTCTCCAACGCATACTAACTTAACACTAGCAACTTATCGTTATTCAACACAAAACTATCTCAAACTACGTGATGCAATTTTGATTCGGGACTTACAAGAGCAAAACATTGATAGTTTTTCGGTAGGTAAGCAAAAAAGTGAATTCCAGCTTAATTTAAATCAAGCTCTTCCAAACCAATGGGGAAATTTCTATTTAGTAGGTTCGTGGACAAACTATTGGAACCAGTCTACTACTAATAAGCAATTGCAATTAGGTTATAGCAACCAATTTAAAGATTTAACTTATAGTTTCTCTGCAATTAATAGTGAAACTATTGAAGCTAGCGGGCGAGCTAACCAAGATACTCAATATCTCATTTCTCTATCCTTTCCCTTAGATTTTAAGAAAAGCTCTTTAAATTTTAATAGTCTTATAAGTGAAGATAGCCAAATTCTGAGTTTTAGCGGTTTTACAGGAAACCGGTTGAATTACGGCGCATCAATTTCCAGTCAAAACCATGGGCAAACGAATCTCAATATCAATGGCAACTATAAGACAAACTACACAACATTAGGTGCTTCTTTTAGTTACGCTGACTCATATCAACAAGAAATGCTTAACTTGAGTGGCAATATCGTTACTCACTCCCAAGGAATTCTGTTTGGTCCAGATCAAGCTCAAACAATGGTTTTAGTTTATGCACCAGATGCAACAGGAGCACAAGTCGGTAATACACCAGGCCTCAGCATAAACAAAAAGGGATATGCGGTTATCCCATATGTTACGCCTTACCATATGAATGACATTAGCCTTGACCCACAAAACATGTCTACACAGGTTGAGCTAGCTGAAAGTAGCTTACGTATTGCTCCCTATGCAGGCTCAATCACTAAAGTTCAATTCACAACAAAAAAAGGTTACGCACTTTTTATCAGCCCGACCACTTTAGATGGCTCACATTTACCTTTTGCCGCACAGGTATATAACCAGAATAACGAAGTAATAGGTATTGTTGCGCAAGGCAGCCGTATTTATTTACGAACCCCCTTAACCCATGACCTTTTATATGTGAAATGGGGAGAAAGGAATACTGAAAAATGCGAACTTGAATACGATATCACGGATCAAATAAAGCATAACAATCAATCAATTATTATGACAAAGGCAGTCTGTAAATGAATAAGATTTTAAAAAAAATTGGATTTTTGGCAGCGAGTCTATTTGCTTATAGCCATACAAATGCAAATTGTAATTTAAGTAAGGGATTTACCACCGTCGATATCCCGATGAATATTGGTAAAATCGTCGTAAAACCGACTGACCCTATAGGGACTATCTTACAAAGGAATACTTTTACGATTTCTCCCAATAATTCCACTGCAACATGTAGTCGTGCTAGTGATCAAATTATTGCGGCTCTCCCCTTAAATTATCCAGTTAGCCCAATAGGTAATAATGTATATGCAACCAATATTCCCGGTATTGGTATTCGTCTTTATCGTGAAGCAGCAGATGCTTCAGATTTTTCTGGGTATTATCCATATAGACGTACTTTAACCCCAAATACTGCATATACCCTTTCACCGGGATATTTTGTTATGGAAGTTATTAAAACATCCATGACCACAGGTTCAGGAGCATTAGTAGCAGGACGTTACAGCACCTATTATGTATCAGGTCAACAAAACCGACCATTTTTAACTACTACAGTATTAAGTAATGCTCCTATTTTGATCGCGTCTTCATCATGTGAAATTCAAAATGGTGTAGATATACCTATTCAACTCCCGACTGTTACAAAGTCAGGTTTTAAAGCGATTGGTTCAACACAAGGCGAGCAGAGCTTTAATCTATCGATTTTATGTAACGGCGGCGAAAACAACTCGGGTATAGCAACAAGTAACACCATCAGCTTAAGTTTTGACTATAATTCTGATCCCAAAAATAATCAGGTCATTAATAATAGTGCAGCAAACTCAACCAAAGCCAATGGTGTGGGTGTAGAATTATTATGGAATATGAATGGTGCCACTACCCCAATTCAAAAAACAATAAAACAAAATATAGGCACAGTCAGCTCTAATCAGACTATAGAGTACGATATTCCCTTAACTGCTCGTTACTATCAAACAGCGGCTAATGTAAGCGCGGGTGAGGTTACGGCAACAGCCACTGTGACTATTCAATATGATTAATTCGTCTCTAAAAATTTATTAAAAATAATTAAGCTTAGCTCAGCTAAATAATCTTAAAATTTAACAATTCAAAAATTTTGTAGTTATATTAAAAAGTCACATAAAAAAATGCTCATAAGCAAAAATAGCAAATGAGCATTAGTGATAACCACTTAACCTGAAATACAAATTGTGGGAAATAGATCACAATTTGCATAACTATAATTCCAAAATTTAGCTTAAAAATCAAGTCTTTTTTTTAACAAAAATTTAAATAATCACAGTAAGCTATTGTTTTGTATTATTTAAAAAATTAAATTTATTTTTTACATTCCTATTTTATAGTGTTTCTAAAGAATTATCATTCTATTAATTAATAAAAACTTAATTTTAAGAAAAAAGAAAGAAATCGATATACATGACCTAAAAATAATTTATTTTATTTTTCAAAAGCTTAATAAAAAACGAATTTTATAAAATTATAAAGAATTACATAATCTATAATAAAAAAAACATAAATAAATTTAGAAATCCCCTTCAATTACAAACAATATTCTTAGGCTTTTATCAGAACGTAACATGCTCATTTTTTGGAAAATATTATGTATTGTTTTACTAAGTCTAGGAGCTATAAGTATAGGTTACGCGATCAGTAAAATTGATCTTTTTCTTTTCCTCATAGGACTACTTTTACTAATATCTTTTATTTTAGCTTTAAAACAGGCACGTGAAGATGCAGGCTTTTTTTCTGATCAATGAAATTTATAGGTAAAAATATCGTATTAACAATAAATTCATGATTGAATGCATTGTACAACTTTCTGGATATTTATAAAAAACATGTCAAAAAATTCTTCCGATGCTGGAATTTTTTTATGGATGACTTATCAAACTATGCAGCAAATGGGATTAGATGCAGCATCTATTTTTGCAAGTGTAAATTTACCCAATCAACTGCCAGATAAAAATATTCGTAGAGACAATTCTACTCAACAGCGATTTTGGACAGCGGCAGAAGAAATAAGTGAAGATCCTGATATTGGTTTGCATGTAGGTAGTCAAATGCCTGCTTTCAGAGGTTTAGTTATTGAATATTTATTTTTAAGTAGTTCTACTTTCGGTGAAGGTTTACAACGTGCTTTAAGATATCAGCACCTGTTAACCGATGTATTTAATCTTTCTTTAATTGTTGAAAAAGATATCGCGTTATTAGTAGGTTTTGAACACTCTGTAAGACATTATCTTGAATGTGGCATCGGTATTTTTCTTAATTTTTTTAAATATATTACAAATAACGAGTTTAGGCCTAGCCAAATTACATTACCTTATCAACAAGGTGCTTCAGCTCATAATTATCAAGAAGCTTGGAAATGTCCGGTAATTTTAAACCAAAAACAAGGCGCTATAATTTTTCCTAGTACATTATTGAATAAAGCATCACCAGCGGCTGAACCTGAATTATTAAAAATTCATGAAACAATTGCTGAACAGCAACTATCAAACTTAGAAAAGCATCAACTTGTTTATGCGATTGAGCGCTTGCTCAGCAATGGTTTACTTGAATCCGGTCAATTCGATCAAAAATTTATTGCTGAACAATTAAATCGTAACCCACGTACCCTTCGAGCTGATTTACAAGCAATTAATACTAATTACGAAAAAATTTTAAACCAGCATCGAGAGAAGCTTGCAAGACGTTTACTTGCAAATACCAAAGAAACCCTTGATCAAATTGTTTATTTAACTGGCTTTTCTGAACCCTCTGCATTTACACGAGCCTTTAAACGTTGGACTGGTGAAACTCCAAGCGCATATCGCCAACGCAAACAAAAGCAATAAAATTGATTTTATAGGCAGTTCTTGGACTGCCTATGGAGTCAAAGCGATAAAACTTTCTTATTTTACAATGCATTTAAATTATGATTCATGAGAAGTAATTAGTATGCTCGGGTTTCCTGTCGGTATTTTTGTTGCAAATGGCCTTGAATGGTACTTCCATAAAGTTTGGTTACACGAATATCCAACTAAGTATCGTAATAGCCCTTTTTTTACTCATATTGCCCATCATAAACGTGCTCGCTTAAATAATTTTCATGATGAAGGTTATGCAGAATCAATGTTCAAAAATGCAGAAATTTATAATGAAAAAACAGCATTAATTAGTTTAGCTGGTGCTGCAACAGTATTCTTACCAGTAGCGCCCTTTTTTACAGCTGGGCTTTATTATGGCTTATGGAATTATTGGCGTGTGCATTCAAAAGCCCATTTAGACCCTGAATATGCTAAGAAACGCATCCCTTGGCACTATGATCATCATATGACAAGCAATCAAAATGCTAATTGGTGCGTTACCAAACCATGGTTTGACTATATTATGGGAACTAGGGTCAAAACCGAGGTATCTCAAACCGAAAGCAACCCCTTAGGTATCAAATTACCTAAGTTGATAGAAAAACCAATTAATTTTGCTGCTCGACGCATACTTGCCAAATCGTATGCCAAAATTGATTTAAACTCCGATCAGGACCAATCTAATTTACGTAGAGGAATAGAAGTCAGTCTGGCTTAAAATTTATCTCAATATAAAAGCTGCGGACTCCAGCAGCTTTTTAAATGAATGCAGTTAATAGCTTAGACTTTAAATGGCTCAAAGCAAGACATAAGAAAATCCATTACTACACGTATTGCAGGGCTATGCCGTAAATCTTCGTGTGTGACTAACCATATTTCAGCACTCATCGGATAATCATCTTGTAATCTGACCAAATTACTAAGAGCTCCTAAAAAATCTGGTAAGACCGCTAAACCAATTTCCCCACATGCAGCTCTCCACTGTAACTCGGGATTATTGGTAACCATTATAGGTTCTTTATGATTTAACCTTTCTTTTAACTTTTGCTGTTTTTGACCATGCACTCCCCCCACTTCTACGCTAATCCAATCATAATTTTCAGGATCTTTTGAAGCTAAATAATTTGGACCTACATATATTCCAAAAGGTATTTCACCTACTTTGCGAGCAACTAAATTTTCCTCCTTTGGACGTCCAAATCGTACCGCAATATCAGCCTCACTATGCTGTAAAGAAACATAATGAACATCACCGAGCACCCGTAATTTTAATTGCGGATAATAGCGATAAAATTTACCCAAATGAGGCATGATGAGATGTGCAGCAGTTAAAGGAGGCATACTAATAGAGACACTTCCCATTACTTCTTGCTGACCTGCTTGAGTTAAACGTTCAATAGAAAAAGTTTCTTCCATCATACGAGCAACTACTTGTGCAAGACGTTCTCCGTCAGGAGTCAGAATGTATGTCCGTGGCCTACGATCAACTAATTTAAGTTTTAAATTTTGTTCTAGCTGGGCAATTCTTCTAGATACAGTTGCATGATCTACTCCCAATTTTCTGGCAGCAGCAGAAAGTGACTTTTCTTCTGTAAAAACTGAAAAGTAATGCAAATTTTCCCAATCAATCATTGTGCAAATTTTCACATTAGAAGTGTATTAATATGGAATTGTACACCTTTATAGATTTGTCGAGAATAAAACCTTTCTTAATGGGAGCCTGTCCATGAACAGAACGGTGGCTTATGCCTATGCTGGTGTTGTCTTAACGATGTTTTTTTGGGGATCAGCATTTAATGCAATGTCTTATATTATTCAACATATGCCCCCGTTATCTGCTGCGTCTGAACGTTTTTTTATTGCAAGTCTAGGCTTACTCTTAATCTTTTCAATAACAGGCCAGCTTAGATGGACAGCCTTAAGACAGAATCTAGCTATCTATCTGATTATTGGTATTATCGGAATTGCGGGATTTAACATTGGCTGTTTTTATGGACTTCAAACCACATCAGCTGTTAACGGTGCTTTAATTATGGCAACCACGCCATTAATGACTCTATTAATGACAATCCTTTTAGATGGTGAAAAACTTACTACTAATAAATTCTTAGGCGTTTTATTTGGCTTAAGTGGCGTGTTACTGGTGATTAGTCAGGGACATATAACGACTTTGCTGCACCTCAAAATAGACATTGGAGATCTATTTATATTATTGGGCGCATTTGGGTTTTGTCTTGCAAATGTACTGTCTCGCCGTTATGTAAAAAATGCTACTCCCTTAGAAACAACAACTTTTTCTATGCTGTTCGGGGCAATAACACTTGGTTTGTTGAGTGTGATATTTGAAGATCCTCTTACAGCGATTACATCTGCCCCTATAAATGCGCACTTAGCCATGGGATATGTTGTTATCTGCTCTACCATGATTGCTTATCTATTCTGGTTTAATGGCATACAAAAGTTAGGTGCTGGTCGTGCTTCTGTCTTTTTTAACTTTGTGCCAGTGTTCAGTATGATAATTGCTCTACTTACTGGACAAGCCCTTAATATCTGGCAATTAGTAGGAACAGTTTTAGTAATGCTTGGTGTAATGAGTAGCGGAGGATTTTTTAAAATTAAAAGCACTCCACTTATGGCAAAACATTGTACAAAATAAGAAATATGCTGCTACATTAAAAATCTATCTTTAATATGTAGCAGCATTTCAAGTATATAAATTATTTCTTTAAATTCTTATATTTTCAAAATATTTTTTACATTTGTGATGGTTTATACAAAAGCTCATCTTAATTATTCCGTTGTAACAAATACTGTATGTTTCTTTAAAACTTAATAAAAGATTGCCATATATAGTTTTAAAACAACCAAAGGAGATATTAAAATGAAGCTGGATTTTACAACAATTGAAAAGCAAGCCAAATTGCTACAAGAAGAGCAAGAAAAGATCGAGCAACGAGATCATGAATTTCAAGTTGCCTTAGATAAACATAGAGAATCCCTTAAGAATTTATTTAAAGATCTTTTCTCTGACAGAGAAATTAAGACAGAAAATGGAGGCCACTTCTGTGTAACCTTCGGAGATTTCAAAATTTCCTTATTGATTGAAACTGCTAAATTTGAAAATGGTGTTCCTGTAAAATTAAACTCCGTAAATCCTGTTATTATTAAATGCAAGAAAGATAAGCCGATTGCAAAAGCACAGTTTACAGATGCAACCCAATATCTAGATAACCATTTAGACACTCCAAATTATCAGTATTATTTTAAGCAAGAAGATAAGACCCAACTGGTACAATTTTCTGAACTTCCCACTTATTTCCAACTAGTTTTAGACGCAAATGCATAAAATAGAGCCCTCTGCAGAGGGCTTTTTCATATATTATTTTTTTATCATTTAAATTTTAAAAATAAAATCAGTCAAATACTTTTTCTACTTATCTATGAATTATTTAACTCAATTTTAACGTCCAATACTTCAAAAATATTTGATTCTTCTTAAAATTACTTGTATATACATGTTTATATTTGATTATACAAATATGAATGAATAAGAATAGGATGGCTCTTAAAGGATAAGGAGAGTGAAATGGACTCATCGGCTGGGAAACCTAATAGTAGTTTTATAGAAAACCGAAGTATTGATTTTATTCCTGAAAATGAAAGACATGGCGGAGTATTTGCTCAATTCACCCTATGGTTCGGTGCCAACTTACAAATCACAGCCATTGTGACAGGCGCGCTAGCCGTTGTGTTAGGCGGAGATGTTTTTTGGTCTATTATCGGCTTATTAGTAGGACAATGTTTTGGTGCTGCCGTCATGGCACTGCATGCTGCCCAAGGTCCTAAACTTGGTCTCCCTCAAATGATTTCAAGTCGTGTGCAATTTGGGGTTTATGGCGCTTGTATTCCAATCATACTCGTTTGCCTTATGTATATTGGTTTTACCGCAACTGGAGAGGTTTTAGCGGGTAAAGCAATTGCACATTTGGCACATGTCAGCAATACAACTGGTATCTTAATTTATGCAAGTTTAATCATTTTATTCGCAACGATTGGATACCGTTTAATCCATTTGGTAGGCAAAGTAGCCAGTATTATTGGTTTGATTGCTTTTGTGATTATTTTGACTCAGATCTTCGCACTTTCTGATTTTTCTGAACTCTTAGCAGTACGTCATTTCAGCTGGTCTTCATTCTTGTTAGCAGTTTCCCTTTCTGCTTCTTGGCAAATCTCTTTTGGTCCCTATGTTGCAGATTATTCTCGATATCTTCCAACTAAAACATCTTCATCTCGTGTTTTTTGGGCTGTCGGCTTAGGTTCTTTAATTGGCTCACAAATTTCTATGAGCTTAGGCGTTTTAATCGCTCAGGTTGCAAACGGCAATTTTGTCGGAAATGAAGTTCAATATGTTGTGGGTATGAACCCAATTGCCATTGTCGTAACCTTTCTATATTTCAGTATCGCTTTTGGGAAAGTTACTCTAACGACCTTAAATGCCTATGGCAGTTTTATGTGTATTGCTACGATTTGGAATAGTTTCAAATCGACAAATCAAATCTCAAAAATAACAAGATTACTGATTGTCCTTGCTATGGTTGTAGTCTCAACCTTTATTGCAATTATAGGTGAACATACTTTTTTAAGCACCTTTAAAGCATTTATTTTGTTTTTGCTTACCTTTTTTATTCCGTGGAGTGCTATTAATCTTGTTGATTACTACTTTATCTCTAAAGAAGAATATGATGTAGATGCACTCTATGATCCAAATGGTAAGTATGGCCGTTGGAATCGGATTGGAATTACCTGCTACTTTCTAGGTATTTTGATTCAACTACCATTTATTGATAGTAAATTCTATACGGGTCAAATTGCGGCAATGTTAGGAGGAATCGATTTATCGTGGCTTGTAGGACTTATCTCTACTGCATTGATTTACTACATTTTCGCCAAGAAAGCTCAACTCAAGTTTTCAAAACAGTTAGTCATTGATCAAATCAAATAATGAAACTAGATAAGCTATCAACGTCGATCACCTTGATAGCTTATAAAATAATTTTACGGTTATTCTGATAGCGCTTTAGCCTGTGCCGAAATAGGCAATCCAAATAACTTATCAAAGCTCCAATTAAATATAAAAGTATAGATAGGGATAATGATAATAAAGGCCACATCTAACCAAAAAGCAGCAATCAGGGAAATATCCATCCACCATGAAATAAGAGGAATCAAAAACAAGACTAAGGTAAGTTGGAAACCAATAGCATGCCCCACTCTACGCTTAACTGTACGGATATGACTGCTTTGTCTAGCTTCCCATTTCTCATATAAAATATTGTAGATAAAATTCCAAGTTACAGCGATGGTCGTAATCATGACAGAGAGTGGTCCAGTATGTTCAACACTATCACCTGCCAAAATCGCTAACCCTACTGATGAAATAACCATTCCGATTATTTCATAGGAAGAAACATATACAATTCGACGCTTTATACCTTGCATAATCAATAAACTCTGCTTCATTCCTTATATTTTAATTTCAGTCAAAATCATATATAAAGTTAATAGCTTTCAGTTCAGCTGATATCAAAATGAATTTTAACAGTGAAAATATTGAACTTTTCATAACCGTACTCGATACGGGTTCTTTCTCTGCGGCTGCTCGTAAACTAAATCGAGTCCCCTCAGCAGTAAGTATGGCCGTTGCTAATTTAGAAGCAGAATTGGGTTATATATTATTTGAACGGACTCCTAGAAGGGTCATTCCTACTGCTACAGCATTAGCCTTGGAACCTCAAGCACGGATCATTTCTGAACAACTTAGGCTATTTAGCACTCATGCACATGAACTTTCTTTAGGACTTGAAAGTAAATTGCGTATTGGCGTTGTTTCCGATGTAAATACAAAATTATTATTCCATTCAATAAAGAAACTAGCTGATAAATTCCCTTTACTGAACATAGAAGTTATTACTGCTCCCCAAGACGACATTGTTAATTTACTTTATACGGAGCAAATCAGTCTTTGCTTAGCGGGTTCAGACCTCAATATAAAAATGCGCGAGAATCTACAATTGGTAATGACTGAAACAGTGGCGGCTACGATTTCTTCTAACCACGCTCTTCTACAAGATGGAACAAAACGGTTTTCTATCGAGGAATTAATTAATATTAGACAAATTGTTGTGGCGAGTAGTGAGCATGAAATGACAGATTCCCGTTCAATTATTGGTGCAATGTACTGGAAAACCAATAGTCTACAAACAGCAATTAATATGGTTGAAGCTGGACTTGGTTGGGGAAATTTTCCGTTATCACTAGTACAAGATAAAATTGATCAAGGTCACTTAGTCCTTTTAGATTTTAAAAATACGAAAAATCATTTACCTCTATCTATTTATTTAATTTGGCTCCAAGACCGCCCTTTACCTAAAGCAGCTAGAGAGTTAATTAAAATTATTCAAGAAAATTTATAAAACTTTATAGGTTAGTTCTGAAAGTCTAAGGATTTTTATAATTTTGATTCTTGTTAAATCTAGTTTATTTAAAGCTTAAGTTTATTACTCTGTACTCTATATTTAAATACTACTAAAAACAAAAAGCCTACTTAGAAAGTAGGCCTGTTGCTGTATTTCAGGATTAAGCAATAATATTTTATTTTGTAAAAAATACACTTATACTTTATTAAAACCAAGTGTTTTAGTCAAGAATAAAATTTATAAGATACAAACATTTACACTATTGTGAAAACAATCACAATTTAGGTTTTATATAGAAAATACTTTAGAGAAGGAAAGATAGTTTAATGATAAAAATTTCTATTACCGTCCTTAACAGCTTTTTTAGAAAAACACAAAAAACACCTTAAGAAAAATTATTATATTTTAATTAAATTTATTTGCATCAAAAAAATCTTGAATCCCTTTATTTGTTACTTTTATGTTTCATTATTAAAGTTGCTAACTTTATATCTCAGTGTTTACTTTTTAAGTTGATTTTAAATTTCGACCTACTCTAAAAATTCATGATGCTATTGTCTAAAGTCATTTAGCCCTAATAGTCTATGTTCTTTACTATATGGACTAGAACTTATTAAGAGAGTTATTTCAACTATTATTTTTCGAAAGATATAATTAAAAGACGATTTGTTATACCTAAATTTTAATTACAATATGAAAATATAGAAACTTTTATATAGTATTTTTAATCTCTATTTATATTATCTTAAATAAGTTTTTCTAATTCTATATTTTCACAATACTCAAACAGCACATCCACACTTCCTGCTTATATTTTAAACAAAATTTATTTTATATAAATTAATGTCTCAAACTACAAATACAATTAAGTCATCGTCACAATAGATTGTTGGAATAAATTCTAATTGATCGATAAATAACTTCTTCCACTTTACTCTTGAAGTACACATAAGCTAGAATCACTATCGCTTGAAATATTAGCCAATATGACACAATATTTTTGGGTTTAGTTTGCGTCTACTTCAGAAAATGACTTGTGTTTAATTAAAAAATTGATTAGTATTGCACGCACTGAAAAGCATTGAGATTAAAAGCTTTTCTGACTTATAGGGCCTATAGCTCAGTTGGTTAGAGCAGCGGACTCATAATCCGTTGGTCCACAGTTCAAGTCTGTGTGGGCCCACCAAATACCGAACCTCATAAACAAAAAGTTTATGGGGTTTTTTAATATATATCCAAATAGAATATGCTTTACTCTTATAAAAAATACTCAAAATTTAAATTTATTTTATCCCTAAATTTTAGATGTTTTAAAATACACTTACGTTCCGTACTAAATATTCATCTTTCATCTATTAAGCTAAGATTTGCTTTCGCATGGGCTCAGAATTCTCTAATTGTGTATCCCAGAACTTTTCCCATAAATCACAATATTCTAAGCATAATTTTTCAATATAGTTATAGTCTTCTTCTGTACAAGCTTGCATCAAGACATACCATAAATCTTCTTCATGATCATCATCTGCTGCTTCAGCACTTTCATCCTCAGAAATACCATGTACATGATAATAACCACCACCCTCCACATCTAGACCAACTGCTTTAGTTGCTCTACGTAAAGGTGGACTATACAGAATGACTTCTTCTTCTGCGACTGCTAATAAAGCTGAAACAGCTTTATAGTCATCATAAGCATTTTCTAAAAATACCCTAACCTGATCTGCAATTTCAGTCGGATGATAAGTTAGACGATCTTGTTCTGTAATACCGAAATCATTCAATATATCTTCAAATAAGGGATAATGAGCATATTCAGGATTTCCCTGATAGTAGCCGTCTTTATCCAACCCTGGCCGAAATCCAAACTCATCAAAAATATTTAAACTCAAAAGAAAACGCGGGAACATTTTTGCACCAGCATGCAATCTCGGCTCTAATTGTTTAGTTTGAAATTGAGCCATGAGCAATGCATCAGTAAAAGTTTGCACAATTGCATGGCGATACTCTAAATGAATTTTTTTTAAATCTTCTTTATTAATTTCGCCATTATTTAAAGTATCGATTGCAGGATGATGAGATACAGGATGTTTCGCAATCTTTGCTCTTAATCGGGTTAAAAAGTTTGAATTTTTTTCCCATAGTTCAGCTGAAATGCTTTGTTTCATCCCTGTAAGCGCTTTCTTTCTAGGATTATTAAAATTCTCAAATTTCTTAGGCATATCCGCTCTCATTAAACTTATTGAAGCATGATCGATTTTTACATATTTTATTATAAAAACAATGACTTAAATTAATATTTAAATATGTTCCTTCATTGATTAATATTAGAATTAAAATCGTACGAAATCAAATAAAAAATTTAAAAAAACTCCAATTAATGATAATCATTATCACAATCTCAACTTGAATCAAAATCAGTTTTTTATTATCATAATTTGTATTAAAAATTTAATATTTTAGATTAAGTTATAATTAGTTTTAACTATATGGAATAGTAATGTCAAAAAAAGAAGATATTATAAATACTGCTTTAAATTTATTTAATCAGATTGGGTACAATGCTACTGGTGTTGACCGTATTATTGCTGAATCAAATGTTGCAAAAATGACTTTTTATAAATATTTTCCGTCAAAGGAAAATTTAATTATGGAATGCTTGCAACATCGAAATATAAATATCCAAAACTCAATCAATGAACAATTAAGTTTACATCAAGATGCTAGTCCTCTTGAGCAAATTCATATTATTTTTAATTGGTATATTGAATGGATCAATAGCGAAACATTTAATGGCTGTTTATTTAAAAAGGCATTTATTGAAGTATCTAAACAATATACTTCAATTCGTGAACCATTTTATGAATATACAAAATGGTTGACTAATCTGTTACATGAAAAACTTACTCAGTTAGGTATAGAAAACCCAACTCCCCTTGTTCATATCATTATTTCTATTATTGATGGGATGATTATTGATGGAACGACCGATAAAAACCTTATTAACCCTGAAAAAATTTGGAAATATATTGAATATTTAATTAATGAAGAGATACCACAACCAGTATCTTAATTTTAAAATTATCTAGGTTTATTACTTTCAGACGAAGTTTGAGAAAAATAAAAAAAGAACTTTTAAAATATTTTAGAACTTAGATAATCCTTAACTTTTGTGGTCTACTTTAGCTTTCATAATTTTTCTAGGCTTTTTTACAAACTCATATTAGAATCCTGAAAATTTATCAATTTGCACTGATGTATGAAAAAATTTCTAGGTAACTCTATCTTTAAAGCCGTTGGTTGGACCTACAATGTAGACCCACAAATTCTTGAGAAAAAACAAGTTATTATTGGCTTTGAACATACTTCAAATCTAGATGCAGTGCTCTCGATTGCCCTCTTCCAAATGTTAGACATCAAAATTCATACTTTAATAAAGAAAGAACTTTTCAAAGGCCCACTTAAGCCAATTTTAGAAAAATTGGGTGGCATTCCTGTTGATCGTAAAGCAAGTAAAGATATCGTTTCGCAAATGGTTGAGCAATTTCAAACCCATGAAACTTTTAACTTAGTGATTGCTCCAGAAGCTACACGTGCTAAAGATGGCTCTGAACGTAAGCCTATCCGTACAGGTTTTTGGCATATTGCAAAAGCAGCCAATGTTCCTATTGTTTTAATGTATGCCAATGCTCGAAGTAAACAAGGTGGGATTTTAGGTAAAATTTACCCGACTGATTTACAAAAAGACTTGGAAACCATTAAAGAGCTGTACGCTCAATTTGACATAGATGTAAAAATTAACTAAATCAAATTGGACTTGATTTGACCTAATCTCAATCATTAGGTCTTAAGCTTATTGTTCTTATTCAATTGGCTAACAAAACGCAGGGCAACAGTTTTCAACAAAACCAAGCCTATGCTAATATTCCAGCACTTTTGCATTTTCTTTTTTTGGAGTTCACGTCCATGGCGGGTCATTCTAAATGGGCCAATATTAAGCATCGTAAAGCTAAACAAGATGCAAGTCGCGGTAAGGTTTTTACTAAATATATTCGTGAAATTGTGACTGCTGCCAAACTTGGTGGTGGAGATCCTGCTAGCAACCCTCGTCTGCGTGCAGTAGTTGAAAAAGCTCTCTCAGTTAATATGACACGTGACACCATTAACCGTGCTATCCAACGTGGTGCTGGTGGTGAAGATAATGATGATCTAAAAGAAGTAACTTATGAAGGTTATGGTGTTGGCGGGGTTGCTGTTCTTGTTGAAACAATGACAGATAACTTAAACCGTACAGTACCAGACGTACGTCACTGTTTTAGTAAAACAAATGGTAACTTAGGAACTGCGGGTTCTGTATCTTATCTATTTACTAAACGTGGTGAGATTACTTTTGAAGATGTTTCTTTAGAAGATAAAATCATGGAAGTTGCTTTAGAAGCTGGCGCTGAAGATATTGAAGTTTCAGAAGACGAAATTTTGGTAATCACTTCACCAGAAACTTTTGGTGAAGTACAAGATGCCCTTACTGCTGCTGGTTTAAAATCTGATAACGCAGAAGTTGTGATGAGTCCATCTACAAAAGCTGAAATTACAGATGTTGACCAAGCAAAACAAATTCTTAAAATGATTGATATGTTTGAAGATCTTGACGATGTACAAAACGTTTATACTAACGTTGAATTCTCGGATGAGGTTTTGGCTCAACTTGATGCTTAAATCAAACATTTGAATCAAAGAAAACGCACCAAATGGTGCGTTTTTTTATAGTTTGTTGAGCAAGTTATAGCAATTAAACACATTATATTCTTTAATGACAAAGCTAGAATGCAAAGCAACTACATTGTCGATTTTTCCAATACGTCTTAATAAAATTTCACTGTAGTCATCCATGTTGCGTGCTACAAGCTCTAAAATAAAATCAGCACTCTGACCCGTTACCAAGAATGCATTAGTTACTTCTGGAATTGCTTCTATTTCAGACAGAAACTTATCAAATGTTTCACTATCATGTTTACTCAGTGAAACTTGCAATAAAATATGTAAAGTAAAACCAAGCTTACTAAAATTAATTTCCCTTTTGAGCTGTCCCATAATGTTGGCTTCAATCAGGTGCTTAATACGGCGATGCACAGAACTGACTGACAGATTGATCCGTTCTGAAAGTTCATTCAAATTTAAGTCTTCATGAGACAAAATTTCTAGAATTTGTTTATCAAAACGATCTAACTCCACTCTTAATCTCCAGCCAGAATTTCACAGTAAAGACAGTATAACCCTATACCATCACCTCTGCATTGAAAATACAAAGGTTTATGGACAGCAAAACTCTATTTCTTTTATAGAGTTTATTTCGATTATGCCTTTTAAACGTGCAAGTAGTGTCAGAGGCGGTTCATTTTAGAGAGTCAGTTTTATGCTTAAATCTGGTTTATCTATTCAGAATCCTTATTCTCACTACCATTTGAGGCTAAAAAGGAATTAATCATCAAAATTTGACTATTTTTTAATCTTCGCAAAGTTGGCATCATTTTTGTTATGTATTTGCAGGAAAATTTTTATCCATGTCGGGGGAGTTCCTGTGAATAAAATCAAAACACTAGTGTTAGCAATGAGTTCTTTAGGTGCAATGAGCGTGACGATGTCTGTGCATGCCGCTACAGATGCTGAAGTTAACGCCTTACGTGATGAGGTAAAGGAGTTAAAACTACTCGTTCAGAAACTATCTGATCAACAAAAAACAGCTTTAACTGTCACTGCTCCAGCAACAATTCCCGCAGTACCTGCCACCCCTACACCCCCTGCATCAAAACCAGGTTGGATGGCTATGGCCGATGGGCAAACTCAAGTCAAGCTTTATGGTAGTGTTCGCGCAGATGCAACCTATGACTTTAAAGGTTCAAATGGCAGTATTTCAAATGGTGCCAATTATCCACTGAATAAAGATGATCCAAAACAAGACTCACTCAATGTATCTGCAGCAACTTCACGAATTGGCTTAGATATTACTCGTCCAACTCAATATGGAGATTTAACAGGTAAAATTGAAGCCGATTTCATGGGTGGCAATGGAGATAATGGCAATGGTACTTTCCGTGTTCGTCATGCCTATATGTCTTTAGGAAAATGGTTAGCTGGTCAAACAACCTCACCCTTTGTAAACACAGATACATCACCAGAAACAGTAGATTTTAATGGCGCTATTGGTACAGGTACTACACGTACAGTACAGGTTCGTTACACCCAGCCAATTAATGCACAACAAAAAATATTAGTTGCCTTAGAGGGTGGCGATGTTGAAAAAGCTGGTAATGCTGCCGGTGGAAGCCGTTTTCCTGCTTTAACAGCACGATATGATTTCAAAACTACGGATAACAAAGGCCTATTACAGTTACATGGTCTTGCCCATGAAAACCGTGTAGCTCCAAAAGATAGTACTTCTGAAGAGAAATTTGGCTGGGGTGTAGGCGTTGGTGGTAAATATGATTTAACGCCTCAAGATAGCGTAGTTGCTAACTACTATCATGTTAAAGGCGATGGCCGTTATTTACTTTATAGCAATTCGGCTTATAACTATGACACAACAACACAAGATATTAATTTAGGAGAATTCGATAGCGCAGTAATTGGATATCAACGTAAATGGAGCCCTATTCTGCGTTCTACTTTTGCTGTAGGTGGTATTCAATACAAAGATGATAATGTCTATGCAAATAGCAATTTAACCAATACCAGCTATAACAAAGAAATTTATAACGCTTTAGTCAATTTAATCTGGAACCCAGTTAAAAATATTGATTTAGGAGCAGAATATACTTACGGTCAACGTGAAACTTTTGCAGTTGACAAGGGTGATTATTCACGTATCAACCTGCTAGCAAAATATAGTTTCTAAAAATTAGATATAAAAAAAGAGCCTTTAATGGCTCTTTTTTTATTAGGGTTATTAGTGCATCGCCTGAATTTTTTCTAAGAAAAGTTTAGCACGCTCATGACGAGCTTCTAAATTATCAAAGAACTCATGGGTTGGGCAATCTTCTAAAATTTTACCTTCATCCATAAAAATTAAACGGTTAGATACTCTTTTAGCAAAGCCCATTTCATGAGTAACACACATCATGGTCATGCCTTCATGTGCGAGCTGCACCATAACTTCAAGAACCTCACCGACCATTTCAGGATCAAGTGCAGAAGTCGGTTCATCAAACAACATACAGATTGGGTCCATAGACAAACCACGTGCAATCGCTACACGTTGCTGCTGACCACCCGACAACTGCCCCGGAAATTTATCTTTATGAGCAAGTAAGCCTACACGCTCTAAATATTTCAAACCTTTTGCACGAGCATCTGCAACTGAACGCTTTAACACTTTAACTTGAGCAATCGTCAAATTTTCCAAAACAGTCATGTGCGGAAAAAGCTCAAAGTGCTGAAAGACCATTCCCACTCGTGAACGGAATTTAGCAAGATCTGTTTTTGGATCTTTAAGTGAAATTCCATCAACAATAATATCACCTTGTTGAAATGGCTCTAAAGCATTTACTGTTTTGATGAGTGTTGATTTTCCCGAACCAGATGGTCCGCAAACAACAACGACATCACCTTTTTCAATACTCGTCGTGCAATCTGTTAAAACCTGAAAATCACCATACCATTTAGAGATATGTTGGATGTCTATCATTGGCATTTAAAATCTCCAATTAGCGAATGATGGCAATTTTTTGCTGTAAGCGTTTGACTAAATGCGACAGCACAAACGAGCTACAGAAATACACTACAGCGACGATTAAATAGAATGTTGCTTTTGTTTCAGGTCCATAAGTATTAGCCAATGTATCTGCACGGCCTAAAAAGTCAGGTGCACTAATCACATAAACTAAAGAGATGTCCTGAAATAGAATGATTGTTTGAGTTAACAATACTGGGAGCATATTACGGAAGGCTTGAGGTAATACCACATAGCGCATTGATTGACCGTAGGTAAAACCTAGCGCATAGCCTGCATGTACCTGACCTTTTGAAATAGACTGAATTCCAGAACGTACAATTTCCGAGAAAAAAGCTGCTTCAAAAATAGCAAAGGTCACGACACTCGAAAATAATGGTCCCCAATAGGTATCAGATTGAAACTCAAATATTTTCGGCAACAAAAAGTAGAAGATAAAGATCACCTGAATCAGTGGAATACCACGAAACAGATCAACATAAAATTTTGCAAAATTACTTGCGATGGCACTGCTAGATAAACGCATCATTGCCAATGGGGTTCCAATTAGGATACCGCCCATCATTGCTAATACCGTTACGGTAAGCGTAAAAATGAAACCTTCTTTGAGTGCCGCGATCACATCAGGGTTTTGTAATAAAGAAAAATCCATGATTACTTCCCTCCTGAACCTAAGCCAGGTACAGCCATTCGTTTCTCAATCCATGCCATCACAAACTTAATGCTATAAGTGATAATCAAATAAACAGGTGTAGAGAGAATAAGAATGATAATGTCCTGAGAAGTTTCTTCACGCATGGTTTTCGTGTAAGCAAAGAAATTCAACACACTCAACGCATATAAAACAGCTGAATTTTTAAAAACGTTCATTGCTTCAGATGTAATCGTTGGCCATACGGTACGATATGCAACCGGTAAAATGACATAACGATAGCTTTGTGCAGTAGTAAAACCCATAGCGGAAGCTGCGAACTTCTGTCCACGAGAAACGGTATTAATTCCGGCACGTATGTGCTCAGATACACGGGCAGCCGTGTAGAGACCTAATGCAAAAACACCAATAACCGCAGGTTGCTGATTTAAAATATTTTTCCACCAACCACCAGCAACTACATCCCCACTACCTGCACTTAAGCTGTCCGGTAAAAACTCGGGAAAAACAAAAGCCCAGAAGAATAGTTGCACAATAAGTGGAATATTACGGAAAATTTCAACGTAACAATTGCCGATAAATGCGAGAGGTTTGTTGGGTAATGTACGAATTACCCCTAGGAGAGAACCTAATAAAAATGCGATAAGAAAGGCTATAATAGCTGTCCAAACCATAGTGAACACGCCTGAACCTAACATTTGTAACCATGTGGGTGCCTCAGCATAAGCATTGTAGCTTGAGCTACCAATAGCTTTACAAACTGATTCTGCCCATGCGGCTTTATCGACACCATATTCATTAGACTCCGCACAGAATATAGTCCAGTTTAGCGAGCCGACTGACATGTTTGCCCCTTAAATTAATATCTTTAGAAAATAGACCACTTGTGCAAATGAATCTTTACACTTACACAAGTAAATTTAGGACAAAAAGATCCAGTTAGATTCCTGCATCTGTTGGGTTAGCTTTTAATTTCTTATAAGATGAACTTTGTTGCATGTTCAAATTCGTGTTTTTTGGTGGAATTGGAGATAAGAACCACTTCTTATATAAAGCGTCCATTTTACCAGTTTTCCATAAGTTATTTACAGTACGGTCTGCAATCGCTTTAAATTTTGGATCATCTTTAGCAAGCATAATTCCATAAGGTTCAGATGAAAGTACCGGACCTACAATTGCGAAAGCTTTAGGTGTAGAAGACTTAGCAATCAAGCCTGCTAAAATATTATCATCCATTACAAATGCAGCAGCACGGCCAGATGCCATCATGGCAAAAGAGTCAGCATGATCTTTACCATAAATATTTTGAACATTAACTGCCTGACCTTTTTCATTCATCTTGATGTATTTGTCAGATGTAGTGCCTTGAGTAGTAACAACTGCTTTACCATTTAAGTCCGCCAAACTTTTAATACCAGAGTTTGCTTTAACAGCCATGCGCACTTCTGTTGCATAGTAGTTAGTTGAGAAACCGACTTGTTGCTGACGTTGTTTAGAGTTTGTAGTGGTACCACATTCCATATCGATATTGCCTGCCAAAAGCTCAGGAATACGTGTTGATGAAGTTACTGCCTTGTACTCAACTTTTAAGCCAGGCATTTTCAATTCTTTTTTAATGTCATTTGCAAACTGGTTACAGATATCGACTGCATAACCTACTGGTTTACCTGCAACAACATATGAAATTGGATCTGAGGATTCTCGATGACCAATTACGATTTTTCCGGTACTTTTAATTTTAGCTAATGTATCTGCTGCTTGAATTTGAGAAGTAGCGCCAACCGTACAAAGCATAACTGTTGAAATAATGAGAGAGGTTGCAGAACGTTTCATAAGAACTCCTTGATGATCATTCTCTCTATTTATCTATAGAATCATTCATATAGAGCAATAGAGTGATTTTTTATTAAATTGCAATTATCGAGCCAACTTTTCCAAGTCGGACCCATCCATTTGCTTCACTTATTCTATTCAATCTGTTTTGCAGAATTAATACCTTTAAAACTGCTCACATGTTTCTACTTTAATCTATGTTTTAATCTTCTGTCTATTATTAAGCTCATCTATTTACACTTAAATGTGGCAATTATTGATTACATTGTAAACACATGCACAATAAAGTGGCTTAACTTTGGCTAAAAATAGTATTTAGAAAAATTGTATTTTCCAAAAAATCATAAAAATTAAAGTTATTAGTCATTTAGATAAAATGGAATTTATATTGTGAAAAGTAATTTTGGCATCAAAATAATATAAACAAATGGCTTAATAAAAATCATTTAGAAAATTGATAGTAATATCTACATTAATAAAATAACTAGCAAAGATAAAAATAAGCCCCGATTTTCTCAGGGCATTTTATAATTTTAAATTCCGCGCCAATCTACTCGCGCATTACGCTCAGTTTGATATATTCTTAAAACATACTGACCTAGAGGTAAATCGAGTAAATTTTGTTGATAGTTATTCCATTCTTCCGAAACACCTTCAGCCTCTTCCCGCTCCCACGGCGTACCCTTTATTTCTAATAAAGGAGCAAGCATAGAACATACAGAAATATCAGCAAGACTTAAGCGATCGCCTACCATATAACGTGCCTGATTTTCGATTAAGCAGTTATTTAGTTCATTTATGAGTTCATCCATGCGCTCTTTTGACTGGTTGACTAGCTCTTCTTCAAGTTTATAGTTCTTCTTTACCAGTGTTTTGAGGAATGGCTTCGATATTTTTTCAAACTGACGTAAATAACCTTGTTCACCCATCATAATTTCTAAAGCATGGTCTCCTTGCGCCAACGTATGAGCTAGAGCCCAACGACGGACATGAATACCCAGCTCATCAGCCAAGCTATCTATTTTTAATGTTTGCTGTCTTAATTGTTCATCACGACGTAACAGTGAATGCTCTGGATAAGTATCATCCAGATAAAGTGCAATTTTAGTCGACTCAGCGATCCATTGATGATCATCTTTCAAAATAGGCAGTAAATTTTGGCCTGTTTTGAGTTGTGCAAAAGCACGATGAAAGCCTGGAATTAAGTTATGAGCCACATAATCAAGTTCTTTATGGTCTAACAACCAGCGAGCTTTTTCACAATAATGGGACAAAGGAAACTGATACAAAACCCGCATAAAATCTCCACGTTTATTTTTATTTGACTATTTGTACAAAAATGGTCGTCGGTAAGTAGATACTTTAGAAGCTATTTTTAGTTAAAACAATGGATATTGTGCTCATTTTTCACTGACACTTAAGTCTATTTTTTTATATCTTTTTTTACCGTACTTATTGCTCGTTTTCATATTAAAACCAATTCTATTATTATTTTTCCGCATAACAATCTTAAACCATTGTTTTTTATAATCTTTCAATATCTCTATTTTTTCATTAAAAAGCAAAAAAAGTGCTTTGCATTTTTATTCATAAGCTGAGCATAAGTCCTCGTTTAGTGGAAAAATATTTCTTTTGTAAGGTAATGACAGTAATACAAGGTGTCATTATGTCTAATTCTCTATCTAAAACGACGGCATACGTCCAAATCATTCAAAATGATCAACAAGCCATTAATGCTGCTTATCAAGTGGCTGATTATGCTTTAGAGGGTCGTAATACACGTGATCAACAACGCTTACTACCGCATGAGCAAATAGAAAGCTTTAGTCAAAAAGGCCTAGGTGGTATTCGCATTGCAAAAAAATACGGTGGTGCTTTTGTTTCCAATAAAACTTTGGCTCAAGTTTTCCGTATTTTGAGTAAAGGTGATGCGAATGTTGGTCAGATTCCACAAAATCAGATTAGCCTGTTAAACCTGATCGAAATCATGGGCACAGAACAACAAAAACAATTCATCTTTTCAGAAATATTAGCAGGTAAACGTCTTGCCAACGGTGGACCAGAACGTAATACCCATGATTCAAAAACATTAAAAAGCAATCTTACTGTTGAGAACGGCAAATATATTTTAAACGGCGAAAAGTTTTATTCTACAGGTACGAGCTTTGCGCATTGGCTCGCGATTAAAGCAATTCATCCTGAAGGTCATGTGGTTTTAGTCATTGTTAACCGAGATGCTCAAGGCATTGAAGTCATTAATGACTGGAATGGATTTGGTCAACGTACTACCGCGAGCGGTACAGTTAAATTAAATCATGTTGAAGTTAATCCTGAACTTATTTTTGATGAACGATTATTGACGCAAAACCCAACCTATCGCGGTGCCTATTCACAGTTATTACAAGTTGCCATTGATGTAGGCATCGCTGAAGCCGCATTTGAAGATACTTTATCAACCATACATAAAGCACGTCCAATTATTGATGCAAAGGTTGAAAAAGCCAGCTTTGAACATTACACACTGCAAGAAGTAGGTAAGTTAAATATTTTGCTGGACGCTGCAATTTTACTGCTTGATGAAGCTGCTGAGTATTTAGATGAACTTGATCAACTTCAAACGGTGACTGATGAACAAGTAGCTAAAGCTTCAATTTTGGTTGCTGAAGCGAAAGTCTACGCCAATGATGCGGCTCTACAAATTTCAGAAAAACTACTAGAGCTAGGCGGTAGTCGTTCAAGCTTAAGCCAACATAATTTAGATCAACATTGGCGAAATGCCCGTGTACATACCTTACACGACCCTGTTCGCTGGAAATTACATGCCATTGGCAATTATTACCTTAATGGTCATTTCCCTGCCCGCCATGCTTGGATTTAAGGAGAAATTGTCATGACTTCATATCAATCGATTCAAACCAAACAAACATCGGCATCTGGTCAAGCGCACATTATTCAAAATGATGCTGAAGCATTAGAAGTTGCCAAAGAGTTTGCTGAGCAATTTAAAAAAACCGCAGTTGAGCGAGACGCTAAACGAATTTTACCGTATACCGAAATCGATGCTTTGAGCCAATCTGGTCTTTGGGCAATTACAGTACCTAAGCAATATGGCGGTGCCGAAGTTTCAAGCCATACAGTTGCTAAAGTGATTGCACTTTTAAGCGGTGCCGATGGTTCAATCGGACAAATTCCTCAAAATCATTTTTATGCTTTAGAAGTATTGCGCAATACAGGCACAGAAGCTCAAAAACAACGTTTATATGGCGAAGTTTTAAATGGCACTCGCTTTGGTAATGCACTTGCTGAGTTTAAAACTAAAACTTCAACCCATAAACAAACTAACATTCGTCCGCATGAAAATGGATATCTCATTCAGGGTGAAAAGTTTTACTGCACAGGAAGTTTATTTGCTCACCGTATTCCAACCTTAGTTTTAGATGATGCCGGCCGAGAGTATTTAGCCTTTGTAAAAAGTGGTTCACAAGGTTTAAAACTTGTTGATGACTGGTCTGGCTTTGGGCAGAAAACCACAGGTAGCGGCACTGTTAAATTTGATCAGGTTTTTGTCGATGCAGATGATGTTATTCCTTTCGATACTGCATTTTTACAACCAACCTTAGTGGGCCCTTTTGCGCAAATTATGCATGCATCAATTGAGGTAGGCATTGCACGTGGAGCCTTTGAAGAAAGCTTGCAAAGAGTGCATCAAGCGCGCCCATGGATTGATTCAAATGTAGAAACGGCCAACCAAGATCCTTTAACGATTTATGAATTAGGACGCATTGCCGTAGATGTACGGGCAAGTGAAGTGTTATTAAAACAAGCTGCGCAATCAATCGATGCCGCAAAAATTGAGACCACACCTGAAACTATTGCTAAAGCATCCATTGATGTGGCTAAAGTGCGTGCTCATAGTACAGATATCGCACTCAAAGCATCGTCTAAGCTGATTGAACTTGCTGGTAGCCGTGGTAGTCAGTCTCAAGATGGCCTAGACCGTTTCTGGCGTAATGCGCGTGTACATACGTTGCATGATGCCGCACGATGGAAATATTACTTTATTGGGAACTACGTTCTTAACGGTGTGCTTCCACCTCGTCGGGGGACATTGTAATGGCAGATTTCAAAGCAAAAGAGATTTTATTAAACGCCTTTGACATGAATTGTGTTGGGCATATCAATCATGGCTTATGGACACATCCACGTGATGAATCACATCGCTTTAATGAACTGAGCTATTGGACAGAACAAGCTAAGACCTTAGAAAGTGGTTTATTTGACGGCTTGTTTATAGCCGATATTACTGGTGTCTATGACGTCTATCAAAACGGTATTGATCTGACTTTAAAAGAGTCCATTCAGCTTCCGAGCCATGACCCATCTACACTTATTTCAGCTATGGCAGCAGTTACTCAAAACTTAAGTTTTGGGGTCACTGTGAACTTAAGCTATGAACATCCATATCAGTTTGCACGCCGCTTTGCGAGTCTCGACCATTTAACTCAAGGTCGTATTGGCTGGAATATCGTGACAGGTTATCTAGATAGTGCGGAACGCTTAATTGGTCAAAAAGGTTTAAAAGACCACGATGCTCGCTATGAACAAGCTGAAGAATTTTTAGAGCTTTGCTATAAATATTGGGAAGGTTCATGGGAAAACGACGCCGTTAAAAAAGATAAAGTACAGCGTGTTTTTACAGATCCATCTAAAGTTCACACCATTCACCACCACGGAAAATATTACCAAAGTGAAGGTGTATTTCAGGTGTCTCCTTCTGTGCAACGCACTCCAACACTGTTTCAAGCAGGTGCTTCACCCAAAGGTATGCAGTTTGCGACTCGTCATGCTGAGTGTGTATTTATTGGCGGCGACAAACCCGAAAAAATACGCGAACAAGTGAAAAAGATTCGTGCTCTTGCAGAACAGCAAGGCCGTTCAGCGGATGATATTAAAGTCTTTGTCGGTATAACCGTTGTTGTTGCCGAAACACATGATCTAGCCGTACAGAAACTGAATGAATATCGTCAATATGCAAGTCCTGAAGCAGGCTTAGCACATTATGCGAGTTCAACTGGTATCGACTTAAGTAAATTTGCCGACGATGAAGCGATTCCTTACCAAAAAAGTAACAGTATTGTTTCGATTACCGAAAAATTTAAAGAGCAACAAATCACGAAAAATGACTTAAAAGCTCAGCATGTTTTAGGTGGTCGTTATCCCCTCATTGTGGGCAGTGGCGAAGAAGTTGCTGAATACTTAATTCATCTTTTAGATGAGACTGATATTGATGGCTTTAATTTAACACGTACAGTTGCACCAGAGTCTCACCACGACTTTATTCGCTTGGTCATTCCTGAGCTACAACAACGTGGTCGCTATAAAACTGCATATAAAGCGGGTTCACTACGGAACAAAATTTTTAGTCGGGGTGATCAATTACCAAAACAGCACCCTGTTCAAGCGTTCCGATGTAGTCCCTATAACAACAGCAAAAACTTAACAACAATTGAAGAAATAACCGCTTAAATTTGGAGATAGACATGGCTCAAACAGCCTCTAAAAAATGGCTAGGCATCGGCTTAGTCGTTGTAGTCCTTGTTGTTGCTTTATTCTTTTGGAATAAACATCGTCAAAGTGGCTCAAATGAACTTGTGATTGGTATTAGCCCACCATTTGCAAAAACTTTACAAGCTGCTGCCGATGAAGCAAAGAAACAGGGTTTAAATGTAAAACTGGTCGAATTTTCTGACTGGAATACACCAAACATTACTTTAAATCATGGGGATATTGATGCGAACTTTTTCCAGCACCAACCTTTCTTAGACAATGCAATTAAAGAAACAGGCTTTAAATTAAAGGCATTTGCAGCGGGTGCAGCATCACATGTGGGACTTTATTCAAAGAAATATAAAAGCCTTGATGAATTGCCACAAAACGCACGTGTAGTCATTCCAAATGATCCAGTCAATCAAGGTCGTGCCCTGCTACTCTTACAGCAAGCTAAATTAATTACGCTTAAAGATTCAAATAATCATTTATCTGCACTCAAAGATGTAGTTTCAAATCCTAAAAATTTACAATTTGTAGAAGTTGAAGGACCACAAACTGCTCGTGCAATTGATGATGTTGACTTGGCTTTTGGCTATCCGCATTACCTACGCTTAGCAAAAACAGCTGACCCTGAAAGTGCGCTTTTACTTGATGACAATACCAATAAACGTTATGCAATTTTGTTTGTAGTGCGTGATGACTATCAAGATAAGGGCGACAAATTAAAGAAATTTGTTGAGATCTATCAAAACTCGCCAAAAGTTAAAGCTGTGTTAGATGCTGAGATTGGGCCAACACTTTGGTTCCCTGGCTGGAAGTAATAACGGAAAGATTATGGCGATTCAGTTCAAACAGCATAAGCCTTGGTTACTCGGAATTACGATTTTGATCGTAATTCTGGGCCTCGTCGGTTACCGTTATATTAAAAATAAACAAGCCGATGATGTTTTAACGATTGGCATTAGCCCGCCTTATGCTGAGCTATTACAAAGCGTTGCCAATGAAGTAGAAAAGCAAGGCGTTCATGTCAAACTCGTTGAATTTTCTGATTGGAGAGCACCCAATGTTGCCGTACAAAATGGTGATATTGATGCGAACTTTTTCCAGCAAAGCGTATTTCTACGTAATGCTGTTAAAGAAACGGGCTATGACCTACATGCATTTGGTGTGGGTTCAGGAAGTCATGTCGGTTTATATTCAAAAAAATATAAATCACTTGAAGAATTACCTTCAAAAGCACGTGTAGCTATTCCAAACGATTCGGTCAATTTAGCCCGTGCTTTAATTTTATTGCACCGTGCAGGTTTAATTCAGCTTAAAGACATTAATAATGAGCTTTCAACCACTCAAGACATTATTGCTAATCCTAAACAGCTGAGCTTTGTTGAAGTTGAAGGCCCACAGACAGCACATGCATATAACGATGTCGATTTAATTTTCGGCTTCCCTCACTACTTAAAAATGGCAAAAGTAACCGACCCACATAGCGCATTATTTTTAGATCCAATCGATAAAAAATATGCAATTTTGTTTGTGACCCGTCGCGATTACCAAGATAAAAACCAAAAACTTGCATCCTTTGTTAAAGCATTCCAGAACTCAAAACAAGCACAAGATATTCTGGATAAAGACTTTGGCCAAGGTATGTGGTTTCAAGGCTGGAAATAAGGAGAATGACAATGGTGAGTTTTGGATCACAAGTTGATTTTTCTCTACCTCATATCAAAATTCGTGGTTTAAATAAGTTTTACCAATCGCAGGGTCAAAAACTGCATGCGTTAAAGGAAATTAACCTTGATGTTCCCCAAGGTAAGATTTTAGGCATTATTGGTAAAAGTGGTGCTGGAAAATCTTCCCTACTCCGCACTTTAAATGGCTTAGAACAAGTTAATACAGGCAGCATTCATATTCATCAACAAAACATTGCTGAATTGAGTCATGCCGAGCTTATTCAAACTCGCCAACGAATTGGAATGATTTTTCAACATTTCAATTTAATGTCTGCAAAAACGGTCTGGGAAAATGTGGCATTGCCTTTAAAAGTTTCCAATTACAACAAAGCAGATATCGACCAACGTGTAAATGAAGTTTTGGCACTCGTAGGTCTTGCAGATAAGTCTGGCTACTACCCATCGCAACTTTCAGGCGGACAAAAGCAACGTGTCGGTATTGCACGTGCACTTGTTCACCACCCAGAAATTTTACTTTGTGATGAAGCCACCTCGGCACTTGACCCTGAAAGTACCGCCACTATTTTGGCTTTACTTAAAAAGATTAATCAGGAACTGGGTCTAACGATTGTACTCATCACTCATGAAATGCAGGTCATTCGAGAAATTTGTGATCAAGTGGTGGTGATTGATCAAGGTGAAATCGTAGAGGCTGGGCAAGTCTGGTCTGTATTTTCACGACCAGAGCAAGAAATTACTCAGGAATTGTTGAACCTTGAGCAGATCACTCTGCCTTTTAAAATCAATCCTCTACCCGATGAAGATTCGACTCATATTATTGTAAAACTGAAATATGAGGCTGAAGCACATCAGGTTCCGGATATTCAAGAACTACTAGCTAGATTTAAAGCACCTGTCAATTTATATCAAAGTCAGGTCGATACCATTCAAGGGCATATTATTGGTTCACTTTTAGTCGGTATTCCTAACGTAGAAATTGATCTTTCATCTATACGACAAGACGCATTAACTGCAATTGCACAATTTGAGGTACTTGGCTATGCACGACCAGCTCATTGATTTATTAATTACTGGAACTGTAGATACCTTACTCATGGTAGGTGCATCTGCGTTTATTGCTTTTTTAATTGGCTTACCGATTGCTGTTGTTTTAGTCAGCACTTCTGAGCACGGCATTCACCCGTCACAAAAGATTAATCAAGCTTTAGGTTGGGTCATCAACATTACTCGCTCTGTACCCTTTCTTATTTTAATGGTTGCGCTTATTCCACTTACTCGCTGGATCGTAGGCACAAGTTATGGGGTTTGGGCGGCGGTTGTTCCGCTGACTATTGCTGCAATTCCCTTCTTTGCTCGTATTGCGGAAGTCAGCTTACGCGAAGTCGACCAAGGCTTAATTGAAGCTGCACAGGCCATGGGTTGTAACCGTAAACAAATTATCTGGCATGTACTTTTACCAGAGGCTTTGCCAGGTATTGTGGCGGGTTTTACCGTGACTATTGTGACTATGATTAACTCTTCTGCGATTGCTGGTGCTATTGGTGCAGGTGGCCTAGGGGACATTGCTTATCGTTATGGCTATCAACGTTTTGATATGCAAATTATGTTGGCTGTAATTTTAGTGCTCATTGTTTTAGTCATGTTGGTACAAGCGACTGGCGATGCATTAGCCCAGCAACTTGATAAACGTAAAGTTTAAACGCAATACAACCCTGCTCTAGCCATGACTTTGTCATGGCTTTCATGTAAAATCAGCCACAATTTTTAATTTACACATTTGTGAGTGGTTTTCATGGGTTTTAATTGCGGTATTGTTGGTCTGCCAAACGTAGGGAAATCTACCCTTTTCAATGCATTAACGAAAGCAGCGATTGCAGCGGAAAACTTCCCTTTCTGTACCATTGAACCAAACACAGGTATTGTTCCTGTACCAGATCCACGTTTAGACAAACTTGCTGCGATTGTTAAACCACAGCGTATTTTGCCAACTACAATGGAATTTGTGGACATTGCAGGTCTTGTTGCTGGTGCATCAAAAGGTGAAGGCTTAGGTAACCAATTCCTTGCTAACATTCGTGAAACTGATGCAATTGCACATGTTGTACGTTGTTTCGAAGATGAAAACGTAATTCACGTAAATGGTAAAATTGATCCGTTAGACGACATCGCAACTATCAATACTGAACTTGCACTTGCCGATCTTGAAACCGTAGCTAAAGCAATTTTACGTTTAACTAAAGTTGCTAAAGGCGGTGATAAAGAAGCTGTAGCAACTAAAGCAGTTTTAGAAAAAATCCAACCGTTACTTGACGAAGGTAAACCAGCTCGTGCAGCTGATTTATCTGATGACGAACGTAAATTAGTTCGTGGTTTTGGTTTAATGACTTTAAAACCAACGATGTATATTGCAAACGTTGCAGAAGACGGTTTTGAAAACAACCCACACTTAGAAGCAGTTAAAAAACTTGCTGCTGAGGAAAACGCAATTGTTGTGCCGCTTTGCAACCAAATCGAAGCTGAAATTTCATTATTAGAAGATGAAGATCGTGCTGAGTTTTTAGAAGCAATGGGCATGGAAGAACCAGGTTTAAATGTGGTTATTCGTGCAGGTTATGCGCTTTTAGGTTTACAGACTTATTTCACTGCTGGTGTACAAGAAGTTCGTGCGTGGACAGTAAAAGTTGGCGCAACCGCTCCTCAAGCCGCTGGTGTGATTCATACCGACTTCGAAAAAGGCTTCATCCGTGCTGAAGTTGTTGCATATGATGACTTCGTACAATACAACGGTGAAAACGGCGCTAAAGAAGCTGGTAAATGGCGTTTAGAAGGTAAAACTTACGTTGTTCAAGACGGCGATGTAATGCACTTCCGTTTTAACGTTTAAGTTAAAGCTTAAGAAAAAGCCCCAATATGTTGGGGCTTTTTTTATTATTAATGACTAAGATCCATCGCCTCTCGTTTACTACGCGCCTCTTGTAAAATACGCGCATGCAAAAGCTTTCTAAAACCTAGCATAAATATAAATTCTGCCAATACAAATAACGGCCCTATCGCAAGTCCAATCACATCATCAACAAAAGCAGGTTTTTTCTTTTCAAAATAATGCCCCACAAACTGAAAGACCCAACCGACAACAAAGAAGCCAATACTTACTGCTAACCATTCTCCTAAAGACAATTGAGCAATTTGGCTCGCTAGTGGATACACAGCAGCTAAAATAATCAGCATGAGTAAACCAAATACTTTATCTAGAAATAAATAATAAATTGAGCTCATTGCAATCAATACTATGGCTAAAGTCAGTTTAAAACTACCAATATCGACTCCAGCTCTTGCGGTTAAACACAAAATTGAAAACACGATGAGCGGAATACCGATAAAGTGCGTCAAAATATTTTTATGATTTAAGTGGTAAGCCGCATATTTGCTAAGCTCTTGCTCCAGATTTGACATGAGTTATTCCCTATTCACTTACATATAGTCATACTGTACATATAAGGAAAACGTAAAGTTGTCAGCTATTTGACAAAGTAATGAATTTTTTCATGGATGACCGAATTTTGGACCTAATTTATATTAACCGACTAAAAGAAAACACATGGTTTAGTGTGCTTCCGGAAACATTCCAAAATTTTATTTTAGAACATGGCAAGCAAATCACCTTTGAAAAAAATAGCTATGTTTTCCATGCTCAAGATCTATTTAATGGCATTTATACCGTACTTGAAGGCTCGATTAGCTTGGGTTATGTCGATGTAAATGGTAATGAAGCTCTTTCTGCTATTGCTGAGCCAATCATGTGGTTTGGTGAAATATCATTGATTGATCATGAACCGCGCTCACACGATGCGATTGCATTGAAAAAAAGTATAGTTCTGCATATTCCTGCAAAACCATTAAATGATCTACTCAAGGACAATCCATATTATTGGTATTTTTTCGCACGTTTAACAAGCCAAAAACTCAGGTACGTTTTCTTAGAACAGATTGCTATCCAAACACGTAGTATTTCTCAAAGGCTTGCTCAGCGTCTTCTATTCATTTTAGAAGGATATGGGAATCATATTCTTATTCAAGATCATCACATCCATATTTCTCAAGAACAATTGGCAAATATGCTGACCACATCTAGACAGACGATCAATCATGAACTGAGCCTGCTCGAAAAACAGAAAATCATTAAAATTGCTTTTAGAAAAATTGAGATTCTAGATATTGAGAAATTGAAAGTAGTTGCTAAAGCACAATTCTAATTTTTTAAAAGCGGCTAAATAATAAAAACTTAAAATTAAATTAAAAAATTAGATAACACTGCAAATCAAAACATTGTTCAAACTCTATTTCCACAAAATAAATGTGTTAAAGCAGATATTTTCACCCTACACTCAAGCTGAGCAATAATACTCAACAAGGCACTGATTAACATGAAAAAATTATCAACAATTCTTACAGCAGGCGTATTGGCTATGTTAAGTGTTTCGGCATTTGCATGTCCAAAAGGGACTCAACTACAAGGCGGTACAGGACCAAATCACAAAGGTGGAAAATGTGTAGCGGTACATGGAAAAGCTACCGCTCAAAAAGCCAAGAAAGAGGTAACTAAAACTAAACAGGATGTTAAAAAAGACTTAAGCACTCAAAAACATGATGCAATGACCAGCGCGACTCATGCTCAACATGAATCACAGCAAATGACTCATCAAATGAAATAAGATGCTGTGAAGACTGCAAACACCGCTAAAGCTGCCACAAAACCGTAATTCACATTATTGTTTAAAAGCAAAAAAAGCGAGATTGATCATCTCGCTTTTTTACATTCATTAGTTTTATTTTGGCGAAGTATTTCCAAGATTCGGCGTATCGATCGCATCCTTACATTGAGCCTTATCTCGCTCATAGTCCGCTTGTTTTTGGGCAACTGAACTATTGTTTTCTAGTGTTTCGCGTGCCCATATATCTAAACTTGTCAGGGCCTTACGGCAGAGTGCATATTTCCCTTCTGTCACCGAATCCGTCATTTTTACATTAATGCGCCAGTCTGTACTTAATTGGCGTAAAGGTTTACGAACTTTGTCATCAATTTGGCTGAGTTGTTTTTCATAAACTAAATGCTCAACCGTGTTAATCAATGTCCATGCTTTTTGAGCATAAACAGTTGCATCATTGGTTAGTTTCGGTGCTGGCTTAATTTCTACTTTTTTTTCTGCACCCTGATTACCATTATCACAGCCCTGCAATGTAAAAATACCTGCACTTATCATGGCGATATAAACTAAACGAATCTTTGCCTTGAACATATCAAACTGCCGATTAAACATTTCGGCACTATGCTATTAAATTCGGCTACAATACTCAATCTTTCAAGTATTTTTATCATTTGGTTTATTGCCAAGGTGTATTGTGTCCGAACAACAATTGATGCCTGCCCAAACAGCAACTTTTTGGCAAGGCGCCAAAGATAGCCAAGCTATCGTACTCACCTATTTACCCGTTTCTTTTGCCTTTGGCGTTTCTGCATCTCAGTTTGGTTTTACACCATGGGAAGCTTTTTTTCTATCTTGTTCAATGTATGCTGGCGCTAGCCAATTTTTGGTTGTCGCTCTTTTGGCTAGCGGTTCATCCATCTGGCTAACAGCATTAACAGTCATTGCACTAGATATTCGCCATGTCCTGTATGGACCTGCTCTATACAACCTGATTCCAAACAAATTAAATCTTAAGAAAACGGCAGTATGGGCTTGGGGCTTAACGGATGAAGTTTTTGCCAGTGGAATGATCCAACTTTCACAGCGCAGACAACAATGGACCGAGTCTTGGATGCTTGGCTTAAGCCTATTTAGTTGGATGGCTTGGGCAAGTGGCTCTTTGTTAGGTGGATTATTTGCCGATCAAGTTGCTCATTTACCAAAGTTTTTACAAGCAGCTTTAGACTTCTTATTACCTGCTTTATTTTTAAGTTTTTTATTAGCGGCATTTGAACGAAAGCATAGCCTTGTTGTTGCTGTATCTTTAGTAGTTTCAGCTTTGGCCTGTTATTGGATTAACTTATCAGCTGCTATTTTTATTGGTATTTTTTCAGGCATTTTAGCTGGTCTATTTAAATATTATGTGCTGAAACAACATGATGAGGTTGAGGCTTAATATGAACCTAGAAATTATTCTGGTCGGCATTATCGTGGGCATAGCCAATTTTGCTTCACGCTTTGGACCTTTTTTCGTAATACAAAAACTACAGGGCAACCAACAAAGACGGGGCTCAATCTGGATCAAAATTGCTTTAGGAAGTATTGGAATATCTGCAATTAGCGCCATGCTTGTGGTTGCCACTCTTCCACCACTTCTTGAAAATCCAGACAAAAGCCTAGCTATGCTTATCGGTTTTTTAGTTTTAGCAGGTCTTTATTTTAAATTTAAGAAAATCGTACCAGCAACTTTAACTGCCGCAATTGTTTATGGTCTGATCTATACTTATTTACCTTTATAAATAGATAAACTTATCTTTCTTATATAAAATAAAATCTGGCCAGAAGTGTTTAAGATTGAAACTTCAGGCCTGAAAAATCTAATTTTTGAATTTGAATTGATTAAAAAGATAACCTTAGCTACTTATAGAGATAAAAATGTCACAAGTTAAAATTTATGCAAATGAACAAACCATTATGCATTACCGAGAATTACTTTCTCATGCAATCCATCAGGCGCTTATTGAAGAATTGAAATATCCTGTTGAGAAAAGATTTCAACGTTTTATTAGCCTTAAATCAGGAAATTTCATTTACCCTTCTGACAGAAGCCAGCATTACATTATTATTGAACTTTCAATGTTTGCAGGCCGCAGTGCAGCCACTAAAAAGCAGCTTATCCAAACCTTATTCCGTAATATTCAAGAACAATGTAGAATTTCTCCACAAGACATTGAAATTACTATTTTTGAAACACCTAAAGAAAATTGGGGCATCCGTGGTAAAAATGCTGATGAGTTGCTTTTAAACTATCAGGTTAATGTCTAAAAAACACTTTTTTAATTGTCCGACAAAATTACTTTTTTATGCATGATAAGGCTTAACTCCACCATAAGTTCTGCTATGCTTAAAAAAATAATTTTGTCAGGATGATTCGCATGAGCGTGACACTCGGTACCCCACTTCAATCTTCTGCATTTAAAGTTTTATTGTTAGGTTCAGGAGAGCTTGGCAAAGAAGTTGTAATTTCCTTACAACGCCTTGGTGTAGAAGTACATACAGCCGACCGTTATGATCACGCACCAGCAATGCAAGTTGCACATTTTTCTTATGTGTTAAACATGGCAGATCCTGCTCAATTAAAACAACTCATCGAGAAAATTAGGCCAAATTTAATTGTTCCAGAAATTGAAGCAATTGCGACAGAAGTTTTACTTGAAATTGAAGCGAGCAAAACAGCAACTGTCATCCCTTCTGCTAAAGCTGTAAACCTCACAATGAACCGTGAAGGCATCCGCCGTCTTGCGGCTGAAGAACTTGGCCTACCTACTTCTGCTTATCGTTTTGCTGATACGCTCGAAAGCTTCCGCGCCGCTTGCGATGACATTGGTTATCCAAACTTTGTAAAACCAGTCATGTCTTCTTCAGGTAAAGGACAGTCTCGTGTAAAAAGTTTCGATGAAGTTGATGCTGCATGGGAATATGCAATGCAAGGTGGCCGTGTTAACCAAGGTACGGTCATTATTGAATCTCAAATTGATTTTGATTTTGAAATTACATTACTTACCGTTCGCGCTAAAAACCCTGAAACTGGTGAAATTGAAACTCATTACTGTGACCCAATTGGTCACCGCCAAGATGCCGGTGATTATGTAGAAAGCTGGCAACCTCAACCAATGACGGCGGCGGCACTCGAAGAAGCAAAACGTATTGCAAATAAAGTGACAACTGCACTTGGTGGCTGTGGTATTTTTGGTGTAGAACTGTTTATTAAAGGTGACAAGGTTTGGTTTAGTGAAGTCTCACCTCGCCCACACGATACAGGACTCGTAACTTTAGCATCTCAGTTTCAAAGTGAATTTGAACTGCATGCACGTGCAATTTTAGGTTTACCTGTAAACACAGCACGCCACAGTGTTGCAGCAAGTGCAGTAATTTATGCTGGAGTTGATGCCAGCAATTTAAGTTATAGCAATCTCAATGTAGCTTTAACACACCCAGACACCGATTTACGCCTGTTTGGCAAACCAGAAGGTTTCAAACGTCGTCGTATGGGGGTAGCAACCGCTCGTGCTGAAAATACTGATCTTGCTCGTACCTTAGCGAAAGAAACCGCTGATCAAGTAAGCGTTCAAACAAACTCTTAATTTTTACTTATTGGTAGACCCATTTTCATGATCAATATATCGCCATTGTTGAACTATGTCTCAAGTCATCATGATATTAAAGCCATTAATCAATGGCGAACGGATGTAGAAAAGCAGTTGCAAGATTCATATGAAAATGGGCAATCTATTCGTGAAATCATTAAAGCCCGTTCAGATTTAGTAGATGAAGCACTGATCTTTTTATGGAAACATGCTGAACTCGATCAGACAGAACTGGGCCTTTTTGCTGTAGGCGGTTATGGACGCCGTGAAATGTTGCCCTATTCTGACGTCGATATCATGATCCTATCGGAGCATGAAATTAACGAAGAAAACGAAAAACGTATCTCTACATTTATTTCGTCTTTATGGGACGTTGGCAATTTCAAACCCGGCATTAGTGTTCGCACGATTCAAAGCTGTGTTGAGCAGGCCGCTACCGATTTAACCGTTGCAACAACTTTAATTGAGGCGCGGTTAATTACTGGCAATAGTCAGCTTGCGAAATGGCCTCGCCGTATTGTTTCGCAGACATGGACTGACAAAACATTTTATGACGCAAAAATGGCCGAACAAGCCAAGCGTTACCATCAACACAACAATACTGAAAGTAATTTAGAACCCGATATTAAAAATGCACCAGGCGGTATCCGTGACATTAACCAAATTGGCTGGATTGCCAAACGTCACTTTCGCGTAAACCGGATTTATGACTTAGTGCATTTAGGTTTCATTTCAGAGTTTGAATTGGCAGTTTTAGAAGAAGCAGAAAGTTTTCTTTGGGAAATTCGACATCATTTACACCGTTTAGCTAAACGTGATGAAAACCGTTTACTCTTTGACCACCAAAGGGAAATTGCCGCTAAATTTGGATATGTGCGTCAAGAAGGTCAACCTGTAAATTATGGTGTTGAGCAATTCATGAAGCGCTACTACCGTACGGCGCAACAGGTTTCAACACTCAATGAAATGTTGCTGGCGTATTTTAGCGAGTCAGTGATTACTCCTCGACTCCCCAACTATGAACGCAAAATTGAAGTTGTTAATGATCACTTTAAAATTGTCGACAATAAACTTGCGGTACAGCATCATAAAATATTCGCAGAACATCCAAGCGCAATTTTAGAGCTGTTCTATATTTTAGCCAATCGACCAGATATTGAAGGTATTCGCGCCCGAACTTTACGCTTACTTATTCTTGCCGCAAAACGAATCAACCAAAGTTATCGCGATAATCCAGAGCATCAAGCACTGTTTATGTCGATTATTCGTTCACCATATCGTTTATACGATACCTTGGTTGCGATGAAACGTTATGGGGTTTTAGGAAACTATATTCCTGCTTTTGGCCAAATTATGGGCCTTATGCAATATGACCTATTCCATATCTATACGGTCGATGCTCATACATTATTATTGCTGCGTAATTTAAATCGTTTTAGAGAACCTGAATTTGCCAAAGAATTCCCTGTAGTAAGTTCAGTTTTCCAACGTCTTGCTCGTCAAGATATTGTGTTCATTGCTGCTTTATTCCATGACATCGCAAAAGGTCGCGGTGGTGACCACAGCGAACTCGGCGCAGAAGACGCGATTGAGTTTGGCCGTGCACATGGCTTTACAGAGCGTGAATGCAAATTAATTGCATGGCTTATTCAAAACCATTTGCTCATGTCTTTGACCGCTCAGAAAAAAGATATTTCTGATCCTGATGTCGTGAAAGATTTTGCCGAAAAACTGGGCGATATGGAGCATCTCGATTATCTATATACCTTAACGGTTGCCGATATTAACGCGACAAATCCAAAACTATGGAACACATGGCGCGCTTCTCTCATGCGTCAGCTTTATACGCATGCTCGTGATGTAATCCGTACAGGTTTAGGCCGTCCTGTTGACTACCAAATGCTGATTGAAGACACCAAGTTTGCAGCAAGTGAATTATTAGTAAATAACTTTGCATTGGCTGATGTCGAAAAAGTATGGCAAGAACTAGGTGATGAATACTTCATTAAAGAATCGGCGGATGAAATTGCGTGGCATACACAAGCAATTTTAAAACACGGTGATAATCCAGAGCCATTAGTCCTATTGCGTGCTCACCGTAAAGCAGCTCAAGATGCGGTGCAAATCTTTATTTATACTCGCGATCAACCTAACCTATTTGCCACCACTGTTGCCGTTTTAGACCGAATGAACTTAGACGTTCAGGACGCAAAAATTATCACGGCAAGTACAGCATTTAGCTTAGACACTTATGTTGTACTTGATCGTTTCGGGACATTGCTTACCGACCCAGAACGTGAAGAAACCGTTAAAAATGCATTAGTGAAAGCCCTTAGCCAACCAGACCAATATCCGGGACTCATGCAACGTCGTATTCCACGTCAATTACGTCATTTCGATATTGAAAATACAGTCGACGTAACATTAAATGAAGCCTTACAGCAAAATATGGTCGAAATTTCAACACTCGATCACCCCGGCCTACTTGCACGCGTCGGTGGTTTATTTATGATGCAAGGTTTAGACATCCATTCAGCCCGAATCGCAACTTTAGGCGAACGTGCCGAAGATATTTTCTTTGTCACCAAAAAAGATGGAAAACCGCTGAATAACGAAGAGGTCAAACTCTTCTCGGAAAAACTGAAAGCTGCATTAGATGAAGCATCTAATCAAATTTGTCAGCACTGAAACTCAACTACTTGGTAACTGTTTAATGAACTCTAGCTTGTCGTTATTACACCCGTATCCATTTGAAAAGTTAAACCAACTTTTTAAGGATACTACTCCTGCTAACCTTCCCTTGATTCCTCTATCAATTGGCGAACCTAAGCATCCAGCACCAGAGTTTGTTAAACAGGCTATTATTGATAACTTTAACCATTTATCAACTTATCCAAACAGCAAAGGCTTACCAGAGCTTCGCCAAAGCATTTCAGATTGGTTAACTAAGCGCTTTAAACTTAACAGCATTAGTGCTGAAAACCACATCTTGCCTGTCTCTGGTACACGTGAAGGCATTTTCTCTTTTGTACAGGCATTAATTAATCGTGAAGATGCACCTTATGTGGTGATGCCGAACCCATTTTATCAAATTTATGAAGGTGCAGCTTTACTTGCAGGTGCAAAGCCATACTTCATTAATTGCACGGAAGAAAATGGCTATTTAGGTGATTTTGATGCAGTACCAGCAGAAGTTTGGGAAAAGACAGCCCTACTTTTTGTATGTACACCGGGTAACCCAACAGGTACTGTGCTTTCCAAAGAACAATTTAAAAAGCTAATTGCCTTATCTGATCAATATAATTTCGTTATTGCTTCTGATGAATGCTATTCAGAGCTTTGGTTTGACCAAGCACCTACTGGTCTATTAGAAGTTTGTGCTGAGCTTGGTCGTGATGACTACAAAAACTGTATCGTATTTCATTCACTTTCAAAACGCTCAAACTTGCCGGGTTTGCGCTCAGGTTTTGTAGCGGGTGATGCCGATCTGTTAAAGCCATATTTACAATACCGCACCTATCACGGCGCGGCAATGCCTGTTCAACACCAGCTTGCTTCAATTGCAGCATGGAACGATGAAAACCATGTTGAAGAAAACCGTAAGCAATATCGTGCAAAGTTTGACTTATTCCAATCTGAGCTAGGCCATTTACTGCCATTACAAAAACCTGATGCTGGATTTTATTACTGGTTAAAAGTCGATAATGATGAAACTTTTGCCAAGATACTGATGGAAAAAGCACACATTAAAGTTTTACCGGGTCGTTATCTATCTCGTGATACCGAACAAGGTAACCCTGGTGCCAATCATGTGCGTATGGCTTTAGTAGCAGATTTGGCACAATGTGAAGACGTTGTTAAACGTTTAAAAGCGATTCTTTAAACCCAGCAAAATTGCATAGCCTTCATTTTGTTTAGAAGGCTATGCGATCTGCTTTAACTATAGGCAACCAATAACACTGCGAAAAAAATGAAAGCCAGACTGGAGCAATAATATATTCCTCTAGCAGAGCGTTTAATCTGTGCTAATACACGCTCTTGACGCAATAAACGAACTAATAATAAATTCCACCCGAAAACCACTCCTGTCATCCATATACTCATTAGTAATTTTTGAAATAAGCTAAATTCCTGTTGAATAGGTAACATTAAACTACTATAAAACATAATATTTTTAGGATTAAGAAGACTAGATTGCAAACCCAGAGCCAAGCTTTTAACTTTACTCTTATAACTAGACTCTTGTTCAACCAAACTATTTTCAGCAACAGTAATATTTAAGTTTGTTCCTTGAGTGGCTCTAAAACAAAGAAAACTCAAATAAACTAAATATCCAGCCCCCAGCCATTTAAGTACTAAAAGAATCGTTTTGCTTAAATTGCCAAGCACCATAAATCCAAATATACACACCATTAAGATAACAGCATTACCCAAAGTAATTCCCAGAATAACGCCATAGGTATAACGTGCTCCTTTTTGCAAAAGACTGGTCAAAATAAGAAAAAAATCTGGACCTGGAGATAGTAGTGCTAAAAAGTGAGTAAAGGCGATAACCAAAAAAACTTCCATAACGATTTCATCTTTAAAATTGTATGGAGTAGCTTAAAAATAGAGAAAAATAATTTCTTGTAAATTATTGCGCGGCTGCAAGTTGAAACTGTCGAGGAGTAATTCCCGTATGTGCTTTAAAAGCTTTATGAAAATGGCTTTGATCACTAAAGCCTAAATTGACAGCTAGCTCTGCGAGTGAAATCCCTTGCTTTAATTGAGCTCTGGCTTGATTAATCTTTAAATTAATTTGAAATGCATGTGGAGTTAAACCAACATTGGCCTTGAATAAACGAATGATTGCATATCGACTAAGACCAACCTGCTCTGCAAGCTCTTCAAGAGAAATAAATTGTTCTGACGATTTAATAATATGAATTAAGTCCAAAAAATCTTCATACAAATATTCAGTTTTTTGTATTTCTTCTAATACGAAATGTGGGAGTAACAACTGGGTAAGGCAATAGATCAGCGACTGTTCTTTTTCAATAATTAATTTTTCAGGATCGAATAAAGTTTCATTCATATCAGAAAAAGCCTGATATAAAGTTTCTTCTTTTATTATGAGCGGCTTATGCTGAGGCAGATGTAAATCCAGACCATGTTCTCGAAATTCTGAATACAGCTGATTTAACCACCTTATGTCCAAATGTAGCATTTGGTAACTCCAAGCCTGATCCGGCAAAGGGTTACATGAATGCTCAATATGTGCTGGTACAATCACCAAAGTACCAGCATCAATCTTTTGGGGCGTACCAAATGAACTATGAAAAACGCTATTCCCCTCGTCTATAGCCCCGATAGAAAACGTTGGATGACTATGAGACTTATAACACGTTCGGCTAAAACAGGATCTTCTGGTTTCAACATACGGCATTCGCCCATCTTGCCAAAACTCAAAAGCTTGAGGAATAGCGTTCATTTAAACGATTAACTCGCTAATGCTTTTTCAATATCAGCTTCTAAAGCTTCTGGCTTAGTCGTAGGTGCATAGCGATTTAAAACAGCACCATCTTTGCCTACCAAAAATTTGGTAAAGTTCCATTTAATGCTACTACTACCTAAAATACCTTTAGCTTCACGTGTTAAATATCTAAAAATCACATGGGCTTCCGGACCTTTTACATCAACTTTAGCAAACATGGGAAATTTTACCCCATAGTTACGCTGACAGAAGCTACCAATTTCTTTATTGCTTCCTGGATCTTGCCCACCAAACTGGTTGCAGGGAAAACCTAAAACTTCTAATCCTTGATCTTTATATTTTTCATATAGTTTTTCGAGGCCAGCAAATTGTGGTGTAAAACCACATTTACTGGCAGTGTTTACAATTAGTAAAACTTTACCTTTGTAATCAGCCAATTGCTTAACTTCACCCTCTAACAGCTCAGCTTCAAACTGATAAATATTACTCATGGATAGGTTTCCTCATCATTTTTTTCTTCTGTTTTCAGTTGTAATGATGCCGAGTTTACACAGTAGCGCAAACCTGTCGGCTGTGGTCCATCTTCAAATACATGCCCTAAATGAGCTTCGCAATCATGACAAACTATTTCAGTTCTGACCATACCATGCGTTAAATCTTCATGTTCATCAATGACAGCACCATTGATCGGACGGAAGAAACTTGGCCAACCGCAACCGCTATCATATTTGGTATCTGATGAGAACAACTCTGCGCCGCAGCAACGGCAAACATAGGTACCATGTTGCTTAGTATTCCAGTATTGCCCCGTAAATGCAGGTTCAGTGCCTTTTTGTCGTGTAATCCGATACTCTTCTGGTGATAACTCTCTTTGCCATTCCCGGTCTGTTTTATTGACTTTTCCCATGACATACACCTTTTATTCTGAAGTAAACATTTCTGATGATCGAGTTTTATATTTACGCCATTCATCACAAAAACACTAGTCTCTGAACGTAAAATTTGTTGGAATTTAAACATATAAAGAACAAAAAGCAAAAAGTAAGCAAAATACAAAATCAAAAGTAAGCAAATTTATTACCAATCTACTTTAAAGCAAGCAAACATAGTGCTATTCTAAGTGCGCACGGTTGTATAGGACAGAACATGTCTCAGAAAAAAAGTGTGGTTTTCCAACAACTACTACCAATTATCAAACAATATCAACAATCGGGTTTTACCCATGAAAAAATTGTTGAACTATTGAAAGATCAACATGATCTAAATTTGGTAACAGTTAAAACATTTAAAAGTTATTTATACCGATATGCAAAAGTGAATCCCGTTATGTCTAAAAATACTGCTACCATCCATTCCATGCCATCTACTCGAGAAATCAAAAAATCATCGAAGCTTGAGCATGTTTGTTATGACATCCGTGGACCAGTTTTACGAGCCGCCAATGAAATGGAAGAGCAAGGACATAAAATCATTAAGCTGAATATCGGCAACCCTGCTCCTTTTGGATTTGAAGCACCCCAAGAAATTATTAATGATGTTGCTTTAAACTTACCAAATGCAATTGGTTATGTTGACTCAAAAGGTATCTTCCCTGCTCGTAAAGCAATTTGTCAGTATTACCAGCAAAAAGGAATTCTCAATATGCATGTCAATGACGTGTATATTGGTAATGGCGTATCTGAACTCATCGTAATGGCTATGCAAGGCCTATTAGATGACGGAGACGAAATGCTGATTCCAATGCCGGACTATCCGCTTTGGACAGCAGCAGTTAATCTTTCAGGCGGCACAGCAATTCATTATAAATGTGATGAAGAAAATAGCTGGTATCCAGATATTGCTGATATCGAAAGTAAGATTACTCCGAATACACGCGGTATTGTCATCATTAACCCGAACAACCCTACAGGTTCGGTATATCCACGCCATATTCTTGAACAAATTGTAGCGATTGCAAAAAAATATGATCTAATTTTATTTGCTGATGAAATTTACGACAAAATTATTTATGACGGTATTGAACATGTTTCAGTAGCATCATTAGCGGGCGACCAGCTTTGTGTATCTTTTAATGGTTTATCAAAAGCTTATCGCATTGCAGGCTTCCGTTCAGGTTGGATGGCAATTACGGGTGATAAAAGCCGTGCTGCCGACTATATCGAAGGATTAGATATGTTAGCGTCAATGCGCCTATGTGCTAACGTTCAAGCTCAATATGCGATTCAAACTGCCCTAGGCGGTTATCAATCAATTAATGACTTGATCCGTCCTGGTGGCCGTTTATATGAACAGCGTAATATTGCTTGGGAAATGCTTAATGAAATTCCAGGCGTAAGTTGTGTAAAACCAGATGGAGCAATGTACTGTTTCCCGCGCCTTGACCCGAACATCTACCCAATTGAAGATGATGAAAAGTTAATGCTTGATTTGCTACGTGCAGAAAAAGTTTTATTGGTGCAAGGTACAGGCTTTAACTGGCCAACACCTGATCATTTCCGCGTGGTTTTCTTACCTGCTGAAAATGAATTACGTGAAGCAATTACCCGTCTAGGTCGTTTCTTAGCCAATCGTCGTTAAAAAATGCATAACAAAAAAGGTATCTATAAATAGGTGCCTTTTTTATAATTCTATTTTTTTCATTTTTATAAAAGAAGAATCTCCTAACCACATAACAATTTTACCAACACAAAATAAATTATTGTATTTAAATTATTTTTATAAATTTTATAATTCTTTTAACTTTAAAAATTAGTTAATTTTTTGATTTATATATTTTTTACCATACGTTTAAAATCACTTGATTTTCTTCAATCTACTTAACCTTTATTATGCAAAAAATGCATGGATCAATATTTTTTTGCATTTCACACCGCTTCAAAATCGAGCAACAATCCATCTCCATAACAACATCGCCATATTCGATTCGGTTAAAACAGATACAGATCTAGGAAGATAACATCGTTAGAACGACCGAACTGAACTAACAAGGAAAGCTTTCAATCATTCAAATCCCATCAAAGGATGATTGAATCAAATGGATAGAGGTTCATATGAAGCAAAAGAAATTGCTCAAGTATATTGTTGTTGCTATTTTACTTGGCATACTGACAGGTTGGATTTGTCACCACTTCTTTAATGAGGGTGAACAATTGAAGCAAATCGCTTCTTATCTCAACATACCTACAGATATCTTTTTACGCCTTATCAAAATGATTATTGCTCCATTGGTATTTGCCACTATTGTTTCAGGCATTGTATCAATGGGGAAATCTACATCAATCGGCAGTATCACCCTTAAATCAATGACTTGGTTTATTACTGCTTCGTTCGTATCGCTTGCTATCGGTATGGGTCTGGCAAACTTTTTCCAACCAGGTGCAGCTTTAGATTTAGTATTACCAACTGCGCAACAATTGAGTAGCTCTTCTGCTCCAGCGACTACAGGCTTCACTCTACAATCATTTTTAAGCCATGTTTTCCCACGCAGTATTGCCGAAGCAATGGCAAACAATGATATTTTGCAAGTCCTTGTTTTCTCTATTTTCTTTGGCTCAGCCCTTGCTTTTGTAAATCAAGGCAAAGAAAAAGATTCAGTTATCATTCGTTTAACTGATGAACTCAGCAAAATCATGTTCCGTATTACTGATTACGTCATGATGTTTGCACCTGTTGCAGTATTTGCAGCAATCGCTTCAGCAATTACAGTACAAGGTTTAGGCTTGATTGTTGACTATGGCATTTTAATCGCAGAGTTTTACTTCGGTCTTTTATTACTGTGGATCATCTTATTCTCTGTAGGTGCAATCGTACTTAAAAAAGATATTTTCCGCTTAGGTAAATTAATTCGTGAACCTGTAACGCTTGCTTTTGCTACAGCTTCAAGTGAATCAGCCTATCCTAAAGTTATGGATGCACTAAATAAATTTGGTGTGCCTAAAAAAGTAACGAGCTTTGTATTACCTTTAGGTTATTCATTCAACCTTGATGGTTCAATGATGTACACCACGTTTGCAGTGCTCTTTATTGCTCAGGCCTACAATATTGATCTTAGTTTCACTCAACAAATCTTAATTTTGTTAACTCTAATGGTAACAAGTAAAGGTATTGCAGGTGTTTCTCGAGCTTCTATTGTAGTTATTTCAGCGACGCTCACTATGTTCCACTTACCTGAAGCTGGCATCCTTTTATTGCTCGGTATCGATCAGTTCCTTGATATGGGCCGTACCGCAACAAACGTAGTAGGTAACAGTATTGCTACCGCAGTTGTTGCCAAGCTTGAAGGCGATAAAGTGGCCGATACTGAAGAACTACCAGAGCCAGTATTAATTAAATCAACTCAAGAACAAACGACCGCATAAGTTTCTCTTTTCTCCCACTCTCCCAACTTAAGAGCAATTTTATATGACCTTATAAAATTGCTCTTTTTTTATTTTAAAATTACTGGCAGAAATTCACCTATATTTTTATATTAAATAATGACTTTAAACTGCTATTAAATTTTCTTAAATCAAACCTTAAAAATAGAATAAAAATGATTCAAACAAATTTTATATTTTTAAAAATAAATACCAAGTGATTAAATTTTAATTCAATTTACAACAATTAAATTATATTAAATTAATGGAATTATTTTTCAATTCATACTGAAAAATTTAAAATCATCTTAATATTAAATTATAACAATAAAAATCAACAATATAAAAATATCAAATGGCAAAAAATTACTTAAACACCTCTATTATTTTTTAATTTTATACAGATAAAAAAATCATTTGTTTTATTTATATAAAAAAGTAAACAAATCAAGATAAATTAGAAAAACTTAATAGATTTTTTATTTTATTCATGTTATTTATTAGCGCTAAATAAAAGCAATGACTAAGCAATTGTTGATGAAACAAAATGCTATTCAAGGATGCTTCTTATTCAAACAAGTTATGAATATGTTTTACATGGTATGTATTTTGCTTAGGAAAAGCAGTCATATTCAACAAACTTTTACTTCGTCACTTCATAAGGATATTTTCGATGTTGACTAAAACTGTTAAATCTTTAGGTTTAGCGATGGGCTTGTTAGCCTGCTCTCTCCCACTTTATGCAAAAAATAATGTTGTTGTAGTTGCGACTGGCGGTACTATCGCTGGTGCTGGCGCAAGCTCGGCAAATAGTGCAACTTATACTGCTGCAAAAGTTCCTGTTGATACGCTAATTAACGCAATTCCACAAATCAAAGATTTGGCAAATGTAACTGGTATTCAAGCATTACAAATCGCTTCTGAGAGTATTACTGACAAGGAATTATTAGAAATTGCTCGTCAAGTGAATGAGCTTGTTAAAAAGCCATCTGTTAATGGTGTCGTAATTACACACGGTACAGATACTTTAGAAGAAACAGCATTTTTCTTAAATTTGGTTGTCCATACTGATAAACCGATTGTACTTGTTGGCTCAATGCGTCCTTCAACTGCTCTTTCAGCTGATGGCCCACTTAACCTTTATAGTGCAGTTGCTTTAGCAGCTTCTGATGATGCGAAAAATAAAGGCGTTATGGTTCTCATGAACGACTCTATTTTTGCTGGGCGTGATGTAACTAAAGGCATTAACATTCATACAAATGCTTTTGTTAGCCAATGGGGCGCTTTAGGTACATTGGTTGAAGGCAAGCCTTATTGGTTCAGACAATCTGTAAAACGTCATACAAATGCTTCAGAGTTTAATATTGAAAATATTAAAGGCGATGCACTTCCAACTGTACAGATCGTTTATGGTTCGGACTCTATGCTTCCAGATGCATATGAAGCGTATGCAAAAGCTGGTGCTAAAGCGATCATTAATGCAGGTACTGGTAACGGTTCTGTACCAAAATATATCGTACCAACCTTACAAAATCTTCACGACAAAAACGGTATTCAAATTATCCGTTCATCACGTGTCGCACAAGGTTTCGTATTACGTGATGCAGAACAACCTGACTCTAAATATGGTTGGGTAGCAGCACATGATTTAAACCCTCAAAAAGCGCGTCTTCTTGCAGCTTTAGCTCTTACTAAGACTAATGACACGAAAGAAATTCAGCGCATGTTCTGGCAGTACTAAGTTTTTCAACCAGCCCAAACATAAAGTTTGGGTTGGTCCTATTTCTTAAAAATAAGCTCTTTTATATTCAATCTGTACAATAGATATTCAAATCATTCTTCTTAAATAATAAAATCCTTAACAGTTTGCCAAAATATTAAGCATTTCGTTTTAACTTTGCGTGCTAAACTATGCTGCAGTCGTATTAAGGATTGGTTTATGCAGTTTGTTCATCTCGGTATTTATACAGAATTTTCGATTACAGAGTCGATAGTTCGCATACCTGACTTGGTCAACGCTGCGGTTAAAGACCAAATGCCTGCGCTGGCATTAACCGATCTATCAAACCTTCATGCAGCAGTAAAATTTTATAATTCTTGTTTAAAAAAAGGGATTAAGCCGCTTTTAGGTAGCACAATTCGCCTTGACGATGCTCAACATCGTGCAACTTTACTTGCAATGAGTAATGTAGGCTGGAAAAGTCTAACTGAAATCGTTTCACGCGGTTTTATTGAAGGTCAACAACTTAGTATTCCATGTGTAAAAAAAGAATGGGTACTTGAACAACATCAAGATATTATCGTTTTACTTGGCCAGCATAGTGATGTAGGTCAGATGCTTTGCTCATCTAACCCTCAAAAAGCGGCTCCCCTTTTAGAAGCATGGATCGAAAAATTTGGTAACCGTGTTTATCTAGTTTTAACACGTACCGATCGTCCCGGTGAAGAAGACTTTATTCAAGAAGCCGCTAAACTTGCTGCCCAATATAATGTCGGGGTAGTTGCGCATAATGATGTGCACTTTGTAGAAAAAGAAGATTTTGAAGCACACGAAGCCCGTGTTTGTATTGCTGATGGCTATGTATTAGCAGATGATCGTCGTCCACGCTTATATAGTCCTGAGCAACATTTTAAAACCTCCGATGAAATGATCGAGTTGTTTTCAGATATCCCAAGTGCTATCGAAAACACCTACAATATAGCAAAACGCTGTAATGTTAGCCTACAACTAGGCACCTACTTTTTACCTGACTATCCAATTCCAGATGGCTTTACCATTGACACTTACTTTGAGCATTTGTCAAAAGTAGGTCTAGAAGAACGTTTAGATTATCTCTACCCTGTCGAAAAACGTGGCGAAGACTGGCCAGAGATTCGTAAACCTTACGATGAACGAATTGATTACGAAGTCGGCATTATCCTCAAAATGGGATTCCCGGGTTACTTCCTTATCGTCATGGACTTCATCCAGTGGGCAAAAAATAATGGCGTTCCTGTCGGACCAGGCCGTGGTTCAGGTGCGGGTTCGCTCGTTGCATATAGCTTAAAAATTACTGATCTTGATCCTCTTCGTTACGATCTACTTTTCGAACGTTTCTTAAACCCAGAACGTGTTTCGATGCCCGACTTTGACGTCGACTTCTGTATTGCCGGACGTGACCGCGTTATTGATTATGTTTCCCGTACCTATGGACGTGAAGCCGTGTCGCAAATTGCAACTTTCGGTACGATGGCGGCAAAAGGTGCAATTCGTGACGTTGCCCGTGTATTGGGTAAGTCTTACGGTTTAGCTGACCGTATCTCAAAAATGGTACCGACTAAACCGCTCGGTGTGGACTTAGCCACTGCTATCGAGATGGAACCTCAGCTTAAAGATATCGTTACCAACCCATCAAACCCAGATAATGATGATGCGAGTGAAATCTGGGAAATGGCTTTAAAACTAGAAGGCATCACTCGAAATACTGGTAAACATGCCGGTGGTGTCGTTATTGCACCAGGTAAGATTACCGATTTCTCGGCTGTACTTTGTGATGAAGATGGAACAAGCCGTGTTGCTCAATATGATAAAGACGATGTAGAAGCAGCTGGTCTCGTCAAATTCGACTTCTTGGGTTTACGTAACTTAACCGTTATTGAAGACGCAATTCAAAATATTAATAAAAATCGCGATAGTAATGATCCGCTCATTATTTCGCATGTTCCACTTGATGATGCTAAAGCATATTCAGTCTTTGCCGATGCAAATACAACCGCGGTATTCCAGTTTGAATCCGTCGGCATGAAACGAATGCTTAAAGAAGCACGTCCAAGTAAATTTGAAGAGATTATTGCGTTCGTATCATTGTACCGTCCTGGTCCAATGGATCTTATTCCTGACTTTATTCACCGTATGCATGGTGGAGATTTTGAATATCTTCACCCACTTCTTGAAGGTGTATTAGAGCCAACTTACGGGATTATGGTTTACCAAGAACAGGTGATGCAGACTGCACAGATCTGTGCGGGTTATACGCTCGGTGGCGCGGACTTACTACGTCGTGCAATGGGTAAAAAGAAACCTGAGGAGATGGTTAAGCAGCGCCAAATTTTCTTGGCAGGTGCTGCAGAAAAAGGGATTGATGAAAGTACAGCCAACCATATCTTTGACTATATGGAAAAGTTCGCTGGCTATGGTTTCAACAAATCTCACGCTGCCGCTTATGCCCTAGTTGCTTACCATACTGCATGGTTAAAAGCACATTATCCTGCTGAGTTTATGGCAGCGGTAATGTCATCGGAAATGCAGAACACCGACAGTGTTGTATTTTTAATTGATGACTGCCGAAATAATGGCCTAGAAGTTTTACCACCATCAGTCAATATGTCGACTTATCATTTTCATGCGAGCGATGATAAAACTATTGTGTATGGTTTAGGTGCAATTAAAGGTGTCGGCGAACAAGCTATGCAGTCAGTTATTGACTCTCGTCGACAATTTGGTCCTTATACAGATCTATTCGATTTTTGCCATCGTATTGATTTGAAGAAAATCAATAAGCGTACTCTTGAAGCGTTGATTCGTGCAGGTGCACTCGATTGCTTGGGAATTGAACGTGCAAGCCTAATGGCACAATTGCCTGAGGCGGTTCAAGCTGCCGAACAAGCGCGCAGCAATCGTGAAAGCGGTATTATGGATTTATTTGGTGAGGTTGAAGAAGTTCAGCGTAAGCCAGCTAAACCCGTTAAACCGTGGAGTGATGAAGTTCGTCTAAAAGGCGAAAAAGACACGCTTGGTCTATATCTCACTGGTCACCCAATTGATGTTTACCGCCAAGAGCTTAAAGCTTTTATTCCTGTAAAACTTAATGAAATTACGGCTACACGTCGTGGTGTTACAACAGTCTATGCAGGTTTAGTCATTGACGTCGCAAACTTCCCAAATCGGGTAGTTATTGTACTAGATGATGGTACAGCTCGTATTGAAGTAAGTTGCAACCATGAGCGTTTCCAACGTTTTAAAGATATTATCCAAGTTGAGCGTGTTGTCGTCTTTGAAGGCGAAATTTATGAAAGAGAAGGCTTTGAACGTCCAATGGGCCGTTTAACCAAGGCTTTTACTTTAAATGAAATACGACAAAAACGTGCTAATAGCATTCAGATCAAATTAACAGAAGAGTTTATGCAAGCCACTTTGGCAAAAGATTTACAAAATATCATCTTGCCATTTTGCAATGTAGATATGCATCAACATATCACTCTACAGCTACAGATTGATCAACCTTATGCTCAAGCCGAGCTTCAACTTGGTCCGCAATGGAAAGTTGCTCCTCTCGATGAATTACTTGCTAAACTCAGAGATTATTTTGGTAAAGATAATATTTATATTGAATATCAAGTAAAGTCGAAAGCAGCTAAAGCAGCAGAACCTGCTCGTCCGCAAACCGTTGCTTCCCCTCCCGCGGACATGACTATGGACGATGCATTGGATTTATACCAAAGCGAAGTTTCTCAATATTCGTAATTTCTGGAAATCTTATGAGTTCGTTTGATCACAACACTGTGTCAAAACAATTAGCACAAGTGCGTATTGTCATGGTAAACACTACCTTGCCTGCCAATATTGGCAGTGCTTTACGTGCCATGAAAACAATGGGGCTAATTAAATTAGTTCTTGTTGCACCTAAAACATATCCTCACCCAGACATACAAGCGCTTGCTGCTGGTGCGCAGGATTTATTTGAACATCTTGAGATTGTCGATACTTTAGAAGATGCTATTAAAGATTGCCATTTAGTGTTTGGAACAAGTGCACGTAGCCGTACCATTCCTTGGCCTTTACTTGACGTAAGACCTGCTGCCAAAGAAGCCATTAAAGCCACCTGTCAGGGACAACAAATTGCGATTGTTTTTGGCCGTGAAGATCGTGGTTTAACAAACGAAGAATTAGCATTGGCCAATTATCATTTAACAATTCCTGTCAATCCTGACTATGGCGTATTAAATGTTGCGCAAGCAATTCAAGTCGTATGTTACGAACTTCGCATGTCTGCTCTAGAGCAACAAAACGTGGACCAAGATGCAGAAGAAATGCCATTAGTCCAAGGTCAAAGCATGCAATGGGATGAGCCTTTGGTTACTCAGCAACAAATGGAAGAGTTTTACCCTCATCTAGAGAAAATGCTGACTGAAATTGAATTTTTAGATCCAGATAATCCACGTTTGTTACCTTTACGCTTGCGTCGTTTATTTGGTCGTATACAATTAGATCGTATGGAATATCATTTACTTCGCGGTATTTTTAGTCGTGTACAAGCCCTAACCAGTGGTAAATGGAAAAAAGCATTATCTGACAAGGAGGATCAACCCAATGCTTAAACAGCTGAAAGAAGATATAAAGGCTGTATTTGCGCGAGATCCTGCTGCCCGCAATACACTCGAAGTTCTCACGACCTACCCTGGCATTCATGCGATTATGATGCATCGTGTCGCACATGAGTTATGGCAAAAAGATTGTAAAGGTGCTGCTCGCCTTCTTTCTTCATTTAGTCGTTTTGCAACAGGAATTGAAATTCATCCTGGCGCTAAAATCGGTAAACGTTTTTTTATTGATCACGGTATGGGTGTTGTGATTGGTGAAACGGCTGAAATTGGCGATGATGTTACGCTTTATCACGGTGTTACCCTAGGTGGAACAACATGGAAGACTGGCAAACGCCACCCAACTTTAGAAGATGGCGTTGTTGTTGGTGCTGGTGCAAAAATTTTAGGTCCATTTACCATAGGCAAAGGTGCTAAAGTCGGTTCAAATGCTGTGGTAACTAAAGCTGTTCCTGCTGGCGTGACCGCTGTAGGGAACCCTGCTCGCTATATTTATAAAGATGCGCCTGACAAGAATAAAGATGAAGAACGTCGCCGTGATTATGCGCAAAGTATTGGTTTCGCTCCATATGCGACAACTGCTGATCAGTCTGACCCTATTTTAGAGGGTATGCGCGTTTTACTTGATCGTATTCAGCATAATGAAACGCGTATGAATAATTTATGCCAACGTTTATCAGAGCTAGACCCGAGCTTCAAAAAAGAAAGTCAGGATGAACAGCCTTTTAGTGATGAAGAACTGAAAATTATTGAAGAAGTTCGTCGTGAATGCGGTGCGCAAGATAAGACATCAAAAACGTAATATTCTTGATTCATAATGTAACACGCTTACCCTTGCATGTATGTTTAGCTTTTCCTAGACTTACCTGTACCAAATCTGACTTTACTAAAATGAACGGAAGATCCTATGAATTTTAAGCCTTTGGCATATATAATCCTTGCGACCTCAAGTTTAACCGCTTGTACAATGGCACCCGTAAAAGAACAAAAAATTGAGCCTTTTGTTTTCAAGGAACCAGAGCTTACTCCTCCTTTTTATGCGCTAAACCCTTTTAACTATGATCAGCCACCGGCATTTGAAGTTGCATTAAAAGACGCTGCTGCACAGCCTGTAACCAAAATGGTCGTTAATCGTCAAGATGATCCAACCAAACAGCTTACTCTCGACGTCAATAAACTGATCGTCCCGACTGTCAATAATTCACAACGTTCAATGAAATACGCAGTTTTAGCCGGTGAAAATGAAATTGACGTGACTACTATTGATGACTTCTTACAATTAGTGGAAGGTAAAGCACGTCACTACCCACCTCGCTTTACTGACCGTCAAGAACGTAAAGGCTTTGAAAGTAAACTTAAAGAAGTAACACAACAACTTGATACACTTGCTGCAAATCCAAATGCATCATTTGATATTTTAATTCGTGCTTTTAAAGCAAGTGTTCTTGCACGTAACCTTGATTTAGGTACTGTTCATACCACTAAATCTTTAGAATATGCTCAAAGACTTTTAAAAATTAATCCAGATGATGCGGAGACAAATTTCTGGTTCGGTTTTGGTTTATCTGAAGGTGGCGGTCAACGTGAAGCGATTCCATATTTAGACAAAGCCATTAAAGGTAATGTTCAAGAAGCATATTTAGCTGCTGCAAATAACTATATTGCAATGGAGCAAAAGAAAAACGCGATCCAGACGCTAAAGAACTATAAAGTTAAATATCCAGATGAAGCGGAAATTGCTGACCGTTTAATTCAAGAAATTGAAAAACAAGGTCGTTGGAACGTATGGCAAGTTTTAACTAACCCAGCAATGTCAGCAACTACTCCTGCTGCACCTAAAAAATAAGCTTAATTCTATAAAAAAGGGCTGTTTTGACAGCCCTTTTTTATATTTGATCATTTGAAAAATATTTTAAAATTTGTATGATTTACCTACCATTGAGCCACTATATTTTGACCATAATGTTTTCAATAAAAAGAAGCAAAACACTGTTGACGGTCATACTACTCGGTTCAATTCTGAGTGGTTGTCAGGTCGTAAATGTTAAACAGCAAGCTTTGAATGTAACGATTGCAAATGAACGTAATAGTATTCTTACCCAAGATAAACTTAGCGAAGCGAGTCTGAATGTTTTATCAATGTCTGGTCAGGAAGCTAAAGTTTGTACAGATACACCTGAAACCTGTGTAAATCAACTCAAAAACCTTCCTCAAATTTTAGATGAACAGTTCTTATCAGCAGCAAGCGAGATGTATCTCGCAAAAGCAATGGCTTTATCAGATACATCTGACTGTAAAGTAAGTAGATTTACTAAACATAAATCTGAAGAAGAACAAAAGAATATTCTGAATAGATATGATGATTGCTTAGACCAACAATTGAGCCTATTAGATAAAAGTATTCGCTATAGCTATGCCTATCTATTTTCAACAAAACGTAAGCCTAATGACCGTATTTTTGATAATAGACAAGTTCAAATTCGCGATTTCTATAATCAAGCAATCGCCAAAATGGTCAGTGTTTATGATTTAAGATACCCGAAAAAAAATGTGGTAGAGCCACAAATCCATATTGGTAAGAGTGTTTATTCAATAGACTTTGAATTTCATAAACAACTATCAGGCCAAAAGTTAGAGAAATTAATTTCAAGTTATAACCTGAATTTTTCTGGCTTAAGAACCATTAACCGCCGCGATGGTTTTGGCTCCGAATTTGTGGCTGTTTTTCCGAGTTCAGGAAATGAAGATATTAATGAATATATTTTAGATCCACTTAAATATAATTATAAAAATGGTGTTAATCCAAATATTCATAACGCACGCTACTTAGCTGCGACTATTGTAGCTGAACCCAAACACGCGACCACTGTCGAAGAAATTATTAATAATCCAGAATTCGTGATTCGAGTTTATGATCCATATCGGACAGATAATATTAATGTAGCAGGCAAGCAATATCCGCTAGCAGCTAACTTTTCAGCACCTTATGGCCTATGGTTAGCCGAAAACAATTTAGGAGTTGCAGCTTATTTAACTCTGATTGACCGCGATCAGCATTTAACTATGCCGCATTTATATATGCTCGAACCTTATAATCCAAACAAAAAAATTATCGTGTTGGTGCATGGCTTGGCAAGTAGCCCCGAGGCATGGATTGCGCTGACCAATGATGTTATGGGCGATACGGTTTTAAGAGACAATTACCAAGTTTGGCAAGTTTTCTATTCGACCAACATGCCAATTTTGGAAAGTCGTTTTCAGATTTATGCACTCTTGAAACAAGCTTTTGGTTCATTAAACCCAAGTGACCCTGCCGCGCATGATGCGGTCCTTGTTGGACATAGTATGGGAGGTATTATCAGCCGTTTACTGGTCAGTGATGGAGATATTACTAAACCTGCCTTAGAGTTAATGACGATCCGTCAGCAAAACCGCTTTAAAAAACATCCGATGGTTACTGAACGATTGCAAATGCATTCAATCAATAATTTTGATCGTGCAATTTTCTTGGCTTCCCCTCATCGCGGTACAGATTATGCGGATCGTTGGTTTACCTTGGCAGCACGTAAAATTATTCGTTTACCGGGTGCATTTTTGTCGGCTGTAGCGACTTCACTGACAACCGAGAATTTAGATGTTAAGGATTTCTTGAGTAATATTGATAATGGTTTGATTCAAAATGGACCAAGTGATCTAAGTCATCAATCTAAATTTATGGAGCTGACTAAAAATATTAATCCACACCAAGGATTAGTTTTCCATTCAATAATGGGAAATATTACCAAGAGTGATGATCCAAATGTGATTACCGATGGCATCGTTCCGTACAAAAGTGCTCACTTAGAAGGTGCAAAATCTGAGAAAGTTCTTCCAGGTGGCCATTCAATTCAACTGACACCACAAGCTGTATTAGAGTTACGCCGTATTTTACGAGAGCATTTAGTCGAACACGGTTTATATAAACCATAAAAAGAAAAAGAGCCAAAGGTTATCCTTTGGCTCTTTCGTTTTGAACTTAAATTTTACTGCCCAGAACGGATGATGTAATCAAACGCTGAGAGTGATGCTTTAGCGCCTTCACCTGTAGCAATAATGATTTGCTTGTAAGGTACAGTCGTACAGTCACCCGCAGCAAATACACCTTGCACATTGGTTTCGTTGCGGTCATTCACAATGATCTCGCCACGGTTGGTTAATTCAACTTCACTGTCTTTCAAGAAGTCAGTGTTTGGCAGTAAACCAATCTGTACAAAGATCCCTGCAAGCTCGACCACATGCTCTTCATCAGTCGCACGGTCTTTATATTTAAGACCAGTCACTTGTGAACCATCACCTAACACTTCTGTACTTAAGGCATTCATAATCACCGTTGTGTTTGGCAAGCTATGCAATTTGTTTTGCAACACTTGGTCAGCACGAAGCTTGGTGTCAAACTCAACCAGAGTTACATGCTCAACAATCCCTGCAAGGTCAATTGCTGCC